>CAZPYZ010000211.1:0-7168 GCA_964590215.1 uncultured Dehalococcoidia bacterium
ACGACCGCATCAGAGCGCAGACCGTGAAGGAGCTGCCGGGGAAGGTACCGGGCGTCCAGATCTACGAGATGTTGAACCCCGGCGGCTACCACTTCCACTGGAACCTCCGGAAGCCGCCCTTGAACGACCAGTGCGTCCGCAAGGCGGTCGCCCTGGCCATCGACCGTGATGAGCTGGCCCAGGCCGAGTATGGGTTCAAGGCCCAATGGTCCCCGGCCGGTGCCCTGGTGGGCCTCTTCACCGACGCCGAGGCCCGACAGATGCTCAAGCACGACGTCGCCGAAGCCCGCCGCCTCGTAGCCGAAGCCGGGTACCCCAATGGCGCCGATCTGGAGTGGGAGTTCCCCGGCAACCGCTACGGCGATGCCTACAACAGCCGCATCCAGCTCATCCAGGCCCAGCTCAAGAAGGCGAACATCAACGTTACCCTGAAGAGCGTGGACCCTACCGAATTTTCCGCGAACCGCAAGATCGGCAACTTCCAGATCAACCTCACGGCGTCGGACTGCGGTGACCCCCAGGACTTCGATTCCCACATCTTCGCCTGCTACCACAGCACGTCGAAGAACAACTACGCCGGCTTCAAGGACGAGGAGATCGACAAGCTGTTGGAGGCCCAGCGGGCGGAGGTGAACCCGGAGAAGCGCCGGGAGATCCTGCGGACCGCGGTCAGGCTCATCAACGAACGTACCTGGGGCGTCGACCTCTTCTACTACCCCAAGTGGGAGGCAACGCAGCCCTACGTAAAAAACTTCGCCCCCAACGTCAACCGCAACCGCTACATGTTCGAGAACACCTGGCTGGAGAAATAGCGTCGTGGAGCAGGGTGGATCCCCTCTCCCTGGGGGAGAGGGCTAGGGTGAAGGCGCCCGATGGCTGACCAACGACGGCCGGATAGGCCGTCACGCGCGGGAGAGGTGAGGGAACCCAACGGATGCCGAGACGCATCACGTATAATCTCTGCGCACTCCGCGATCTCCGCGGTGAACAAAAGGAGGATCCCATGATCATCGACCTCGATTCCCACCTGAGAGAGGGCTACTTTCAGGATCAGGTCTACAAGCTCGAACCACCCTTCGAGGACTACACCCCCGTCTGCATCAAAGAGGGCGAGCCCCATGAGCGCCGCTTTCAGACCAAGTGGCAGCGCCAGGCCAGGATGGGGGAGGGAAGCTCCCAATCCTATAACCACGGCTACATGTATGACCCTAAAGAGAACTGGCGTGGCGGCGATATCGCGCGCCGCCAGGTGGTGGGCTACGACATGGACAAGCGGCTGGAAGGGAACGCCCTGGAGAGCCTGGACAAACAGGTCATCTTCCCCACCGGCATCTCTCTAGCGGCCTCCACCGAGGGCCCCCTGGGCGCCGCCCTAGCCCGGAGCTACAACACCTGGGTGCGGGAGCTGGTGCGGGGCAAAGAGGACAAATTGTTACCGGTCGCCATCATCCCAGCGGGCTCACGGGAAGACATGGCGCCTGAGCTGCGGCGCGCCGTGAACGATCTCGGCTTCAGGTGTGCTCACTTGGTCTGCTATCAGGGCGACCACAACCTGGACAGCGAGTACTTCTACCCCTACTTCGAGGAAGCCGAGCGGCTGAACGTGCCCCTCTTCTGCCACCCCAACGGCCACTGGGGCTTCATCACCGAGCGCTTCGACAATTTCCTCGCCATGCATACCCTGGGCCGCCCCACCAACTGCACCCAGGCCCTGGTCGGTCTCGTCGCCGGGGGTGTCTTCGAGCGCTTCCCCCGCCTCAAGGTTGCTTTCTTCGAGTGCACCGCTGAGTTCCCCCTCTACTGGATGCACCGCATGGACGACGACTTCGCGTGGCTGGAGCATGACCAGCACCGCCACGGCCTGAACCTGAGCATGTACCCCTCGGAGTACATCAAGCGCAACTGCTACTTCACCTTGGAGGCCGACGAGCACCCGGCTGCGCTCCGGATGGCCCTGGAGGAGATGGGCGAGGACCACCTCTTGATGGCCACTGACTACCCCCACTTCGACTCCGAATACCCCGACACAGTCTCCAAACTCAAGGAGAACACCGTCCTGAGCCCGATCCAGAAGGAGAAGATCCTTGGCAGGAACGCCGAGGGACTGCTGGGGGTGTAAAGCGTGGTGCGTGGTGAGTTGTGAGTAGGGAGGGGCCGGCGCCCAGTGTCTGATACCGAGTACGAAGACTGGCAGCGATCGGTTCCCGACGCGATCCGCGGGGATCTGCTGTGGCAACTCACAGCCTACCGGCGAGGTCTGTTCCTCGCGGACCTCGCCTGGGGTGATGTTCGTCCGCTGTTGGGAGAGCCCCTCGCTCGATCGCTTGCGGACCAACTCGTCAGGTCGGCCGGATCGATTAGCGCCAATATAGCCGAGGGCTACGGGCGGAGTTCGCATCGAGACCGGACTCGGTTCTACGAGTACGCCCTCGGCTCATCCAGGGAGACCCGCGATTGGTACTATAAGTTGCGCCATTCTCTCGGAGATCCCCTGGTTTCGGCCCGGATCGAACTGCTCACCACGATCACCCGCCTCCTCCTTGGGCTGATCTCTGCTCAACGAAGGTCCGAGATACGAGAAGACTCGCCCGTCTACTATGTCCCGGGAGAAGATGGCTAGCTCACACCTGTCCTTACTCACCACGCACTACGCCCTACACTCCTGTCCCTACTCACCACGCACTACGCCCTACACTCCTGTCCCTACTCACCACGTACTACGCACTACTAACGGAGGCTCCCCATGACCACAACCACCGCTTGGCCCAAGATCACTCCCACTGTCGGTAAGGGCAAATACGGCTCCGACCTCGTCGTCGATCTCTTGCAGAAATACGATATCCCCTACATCTCGCTGAATCCCGGCTCGTCCTTCCGGGGCATCCACGACTCCATCGTCAACTACGGCGGTGATAACCCCCACATCATCCTGTGCCAGCACGAGAAGGTCGCCGTCCAGGTCGCCCACGGTTACGCCAAGGCCACCGGCAAGCCCATGGCCGCCTTCGTCCACGACACCGTTGGCCTGCTCCAGGCCACCAACGCCATCTACTACGCCTACCTGGACCGGGTGCCCATCATCGTCCTCGGCGCCACCGGCCCCATGGACACCACGCGGCGCCGCCCCGGCATCGACTGGATCCACACCACCGTGCTCCAGGCCGACGTGGTCCGCGACTACGTGAAGTGGGACCGCCAGCCCGTGAACGCCCCCGAAGTCATCGACTCCTTCGCACGCGCCTACCGGGTGGCGGTGCAGGAGCCCCAGGGCCCGGTCTATCTGGTCTATGACTCCGCGTTCCAGGAGGATCCCCTGGAAGGCGAATATCCCCTGCCGGACCCCGGCCGCACCGGCCCCGGCACTCCTTTCGCCGCCGATCCCGCGGCCCTGGACCAGCTTTCGGACCTGCTGCTCTCCTCAAGACAGCCCGTCATCATCGCCGGCTACATGGGCCGCAACAAGGAGTCCTTCTACCGGTTGGTGGAGCTGGCTGAGGCCACCGGCGCTGCCGTCGTCGACCTGCACAACCGGCTGAACTTCCCCACCAACCATCCCCTCAACGTCACCGGCGCTCAGGAAGGCCTGATCCGCGAGGCGGACCTCATTCTCGGCCTGGACGTCAAGGACCTCTACGGCCCCCTGGTGCGGGTAAACCGCATCGCGCGCCGCACTGAGTACATCACGCCGCCGGGCTGCAAGATCGCGGAGATCGGCCTCCGGGACGTCACCATCAGCAAATGGTCCGACGAACACCAGCAGCTGGTGCCAGTGGACCTGCAGATCATCGCCGACACCGCCTCGGCCCTGCCCGAGCTGATCTCCCGCGTGAAAACGCGCCTGAGTAGCGACGGTCCGGCCCAAGGCCGCGCCAAGGAGAGGACCGTCGCGATGACTCGTATTCACGACGAGGCGCGCCGGCGCTGGCAGGAAGAGGCCAAACAGGGCTGGACCGCCTCCCCCATCTCCCTTGCCCGTCTCGCCAGCGACACCTGGGACGCCATCAAGAACGAGGACTGGGTGCTGACGGCGGGCGCTCTTGGCGGCTGGCCCTTCCGTCTCTGGGACTTCGACAAGCCAGAAAGACACCCCGGCAACTCCCTGGGCACCGCCACCCAGATCGGTATTTCGACGGGGGTGGCCCTCGCCTACAAGGGCAGCGGCAAGCTCGTCGTGGACTTCCAGCCGGACGGCGACCTCATGTACGACGCAGGCGCCCTCTGGATCGCCGCCAACCAGGGCATCCCGATGCTGGCCATCATGCACAACAACCGGGCCTATTACAACGACTGGGAGCACCAGATCCGTATCGCGGAACACCGGGGCCGCCCCGTGGAGAACGCCCCCGTGGGCCAAGCCATCAATGATCCGCCGCCCGACTTCGCCGGCCTGGCCCGCTCCATGGGCTGGTACGCCGAAGGCCCTATCGAGAGGCCGGACGATATCGCCCCGGCCCTCGCGCGGGCCATCAAGGAGGTCAAGGCGGGGCGGCCGGCGCTGGTCGATACCGTCTGCGAGTTCGAGTAGGCGCGTCCCTGGCGCGACGGCTGCCCGGCCGGCCGAGCCTTTCTATCCGGGGGGGGGCACAGGACGGTAGCGCGAGGCTGGGGGCGGGGGCGAAGCTCCAACGTTAGGTAATTTTCGGCCGTGCTTCTGGATCTAAATTTAGGGGCGGGCCCACGATCCTGCTTGTCGGTCCAAGGGCTCCGCCATACAATGCACCCAAGCCGGCGAGCTGGGTACCCCGCGGCTTGCGGGAAAAGGGTGTAAGCCGACGCCATGTCGCCGCTACTGGAGCCTCCCGCCCGGGGGCGGCATCCCCATAACCTGCCCGCCGAGGCCGCCAGCTTTGTGGGACGAAGCCACCAGTTGGCCCACGTCACGGCCCTGGTGGCCGCTAGTCGGCTCGTCACTCTCATCGGTGCTCCTGGTAGCGGTAAGACACGGCTGGCTTTCCGGGCGGCGGCAGAGCTGCTGGCCAGGTTCCCCGACGGCGTCTGGCTGGTGGAATTGGCGACCATCCTTGACCCCATCGTGGTCCCTCAGGCGGCTGCGACGGCGCTGGGCGTACGCGAGCAGCCAGGCCAGGACCTCGTAGAGACGCTGGGGGCCTATATCGGAGAAAAGCGTCTGCTCCTCGTCTTGGACAACTGCGAGCACCTGGCCGGCGCCTGCGCCCGCCTGGCCGAGACGCTCCTAGGGAAGTGCTCCGAATTGCGTGTGTTGGCTACTAGCCGAGAGCCCCTGCGGGGGGCGGGAGAGATGGTGTGGCTGGTGCCTCCTCTGGCGGTGCCCGAGGACGGCCCCCCGTCACCCGAAGACTCCCTGGCCCAGGTAGAGGCGGTGTCGCTCTTTGTCCAGCGGGCTCACGGCAGGCAGCCGGGATTCAGCCTGTCGCGGGAAAACGCGCCGGCCATAGCCGACGTGTGTCGCAGGTTGGACGGCCTGCCTCTGGGCATCGAGCTGGCGGCCGCTCTGGTAGGCACGATGCCGGTGACCGATATCGCCGCCCACCTGGACGACGCCCTCAGGCTGCTGGAGTGGGGACGCCGCACCGTACCCCGTCACGAGACCATGCGGGCAGCCCTCCAGTGGAGTTACGGCCTCCTCTCGAACTCTCAGCAATCTCTTTTTCGCCGATTGGCCGCGTTCCACGGCGGGTTTGATCTTTCGGCAGCCGAGGAGGTGTGCAGCGGTCAGGTTGAGGGCGACGCCGATATCCCGCGGGCCGCCATACTGCCCCTCTTGACTGATCTGGTGGAGAAATCGCTGGTGGTCGCCCAGACCACAGCACGAGCCGCCCGGTACCGGCTCCTGGAGCCGGTGCGCCAGTTCGCCGCGGAGTGCCTGGCCCCCGAGGAAGCCGCAGACGCCGTGCGCGCAAGGCACGCCCGCTACTACGCGGCCCTAGTGGAAGGCGCGGAGCCAAACCTGATGGGCGGCAGACGTGGCCCCTGGTTGGCGCATCTGGAAGCAGAGCTGGACAACCTGCGAGCGGCGGTGGCCTGGACCTGTCAGACTGGGGACCAAGCCGGGGGTGGGCGCGGTGCGGCGGAGGTAGGCCTGCAGCTGGCGGGCGCAGTCTCCTGGTTTTGCCTCTTCCACGGTAATCTCAGCGAGGGGCTCCGTTGGGCGGAGGCCGCCCTTGCGGTAGGCCGGCAGGCACCCGACCGCGCCCGGGCCCGGGCTCTTTTTAGCGCGGGCAACCTGGCCTGGCCGGCAGGGGACGCCCCAGCGGCGCACCGATACCTGGACGAGAGCGTCTCTATCTACCGCCGCCTCGGTGACAAGAGAAGTCTCGCGCATGCCCTCAACGCCGTGGCCATCGCGGCGGCCCTGGAAGGGGGCAGCGAGCTGGGCGAAGAGGCCATCGACCTGTTCCGGCAGGTCGGCGATGGATGGGGCCTGGCCCTGGCCATCACCACCTCAGGGATGAATGCCCTTATCGTGGGAGACCACGGTCTCGCTCGGGGCCTTTTGGAAGAAGGGCTGAGGCTGTTCCGAGAGCTGGGGGACGATTGGTTCACCGCCCAGGCGCTGGACGAATTGGGGGATCTCGCAAGAAACACCGGCGATGATGCCGGCGCGGAAGGACTCTACCGAGAGGCGCTCGAGCTCCTGCTGGCTCGCGGCCTGACCACCCTAGTCCCCAGCTTGCTCCACAACCTGGGCTACACAGCTCTGCACCGGGGCGAGGCCCCGCAGGCCTTGCAGTCCTTCCGGGAGGCGCTCGCCCTGTTTCAGGAGCGGGGGGACCAGCGGGGGATTGCGGAGTGCCTGGTGGGCATCGCAGCAGTACTGGTACTGCGCCAGCAGCCTCGCGGCGCCGCCCAACTTTTCGGGGCCGCCGAGGCACTCCTCGACACGGCCGGTCTCGCCCTATGGCCTTCCAACCGCGCCGACTACCAGCGCAACGTGGACCGAGTCCGAAACCAGCTGGACCAGGCGGTCTTCACCGCGGCATGGGCCGAGGGGCGCAGAATGGCCTTATCTGCGGCCCTCACCCTCGCCCACAAGGGCGAGCCCGAGGATGCATCCGTTCAAGCGGGCGTGCCCTCTCCTCAGGCCTGTGGCCAGGTGATCGCGTCGGTGTTAAGCCCGCGGGAGCGGGAGGTAGCCATCCTCGTGGCACGGGGGTTCACCAACCGGCAGATCGCAGGGGACTTGTTC
>CAZPYZ010000212.1:0-7166 GCA_964590215.1 uncultured Dehalococcoidia bacterium
GACCCACGGTTTGAGCTCGTCGGGTAGGTCGGCGGGACAGCTGTTGAGGGCCGATACGCCTACCCTGCGCTGGGCCGGCTTCGATGGGCGCGCCTATGCGCCATACCCAGAGATGCCTGATAGCCGATGTCCGTGAACCCTTTGGAGCCGACCACTGGATGAAGCTGGGCAGGTTTCGTGGTCACGCCCGCCAAACCGAAATTGATCAATCTTAGATAAGTTAGCTTCAGATGATAAACTCTAATAAAGTCTGTATAATCGCGGCATGGACCCGATCCGAAACCCCTTTGCACCCGGCGCAGGCACCCGCCCTCCCGAACTGGCGGGTCGCGAGGAACTGCTCGGAACCGTTCGCGTAGCCTTGGAGCGGACCCGTCTCCGTCGCCCAACCAAGAGTGTCTTGATGGTAGGTCTTCGGGGGGTGGGCAAAACTGTCTTGCTTGACCGTCTCTGGGAACATGCCGAAGCGGCCGGCATTCACACACTGCGCATCGAAGCTCCTGAAGGCCGGTCCCTGCCGGGCATTTTAGCCCCTGCTTTGCGTCAGTGTTTACTGCGGCTCTCTCGGAGTGAGCAGGCTAAGGCATTTGCACAACGGGCTCTCACCGCCTTGGCTGGATTCGCGCAGGCCCTGAAGGTCAAATATCAGGACATCGAGCTGGGCGTTGACTTTGAGGCCGAGCCAGGCCTGGCAGACAGCGGTGACCTGGAGCTGGACCTACAGGATCTGTTAGCGGCGGTCGGAGATGCTGCGTACAACGCCGGGACAGCACTGGCTATCTTCTTGGATGAGATGCAGTACGTGAAGGAAGCCGAGTTGGCCGCCCTCATCATCGCGCTGCACCGGTGCGCACAGCGAGGTGTTCCGGTCATTCTGGTGGGGGCAGGACTGCCACAGTTGCGTGGCCGCATGGGAAACGCAAAGTCCTACGCAGAGCGGTTGTTTGATTTCCCCGAGATCGGCCCGCTATCGGCGGAGGAGGCCAAGTTTGCCATCAGGAAGCCGGTTGACGATCAAGGTTGCGAAATCACCGCGGAAGCCCTGGAGAGAATCGTGGTGGAGACCGGGCGATATCCCTACTTTCTCCAGGAGTGGGGGAAACATGCCTGGGACGCCGCTGAAGCGTCGCCCATCACCATGGAAGATGTGGAGAGCGCCTCCGCTACCGCGATCGCGGCGCTAGACCAGAGCTTCTTTCTGGTGAGGTTTGACCGGCTCACTCCCAGCGAGAAAAGATACCTGCGTGCGATGGCAGAGTTAGGCCCGGGCCCGCACCGGTCCGGCGACATTGCGGACGTTCTGCTGAGAGGGGTCACGTCTCTGGGCCCGACGAGGGCGAGCTTGATCAACAAAGGCATGATCTACAGTCCAAGCCATGGCGATACGGCCTTTACCGTGCCGCTCTTTCACGAATTCATGCGACGTATCATGCCGGACAGCGACTGGCAGACCTAGGTGCACGGCCGGAAAGCCGGTGACACTGGGGCTGCGCCCCAGACCCCAGGTTCACGCAGCGGTCGTTTGCCCCACCTCCCTCGAGTGAGTGCGGCTTTCCGGCCGCACTCCTACTAGGGTCTGCGGGGAAAGCCAACGGCGCCACAGAGGTTCACAATGCGGGACCAGATGATGCGGTCACGCCTCTGGTACCGCCGCGGTTCGGGACGCAGAGGCCCGCGGTTCAAATCTGCGCACCCCGGCCACTTTCCCGGGACTGCCCGGTGGAGGGCCTACCCTCCCGGCAGGCCGTGGCTGGCTCCAGATACCTGGAAGAGGCTCTCCAGGTGGCCCTCTTCAATGCGCAGGTGGATGTCGGCGCGAAGCACCATCACCCGGTCCGTGGCGGATGCCTTGTCCGCGTCTTCCTTACTGGCCCACAAGGCGAACCGACCCAAGCGGTCCCCCTCGGCGTCTGCGAAGACCCCGCCCATGAGGAATCCGGGGAGTTCCGCGGTGGCCTCCTCCAGCTCGTTGAGAAGCCGTCGCACATCCTCCGCCGCACCCTGCCTCGGGGTCACCACAGTCAGCCGTACCCAGGCCATGTCGCGCTACCCCTGTGGCTCCGCTTGGGTCCAGAGCGCTTCCCGGCGCTCCTGAGGAAGCCGCTGAAGGGAGCTGCCCTCCTCCCGGGCGAGCTGCTCGGCGCGTTCGACCCGTGCGGTGAAGGCCCGGTTGGCATGGCGCAGTGCCTCCTCCGGATCAAGGCGCCGCTCAGCGGCGTCGTATGCGAGCTCAAAAATGGCTCGTCCCAGCTCATCGAGACCCCCGGCATCCGGGCGACCTGTGTTCGTCATCCGAGGCAAACCCAGCGGCGCGAGGCGTTCTTGCAGCGAGCGGGTGTACGCCAGGGCGGGGAGAGACCGGGACAGTCCTGATAGCATGGATGCCCCTTCGGATCGCTCCTTCTCCTTCAGGGCTTCCCAGTTCCGGACGACCTGCTGCGCTGATTCCGCCTCAACCTCCCCGAAGACATGGGGATGACGCCGGATCAGCTTTTCTGCGATGCCCCTCACGACGTCTCTGGCCTGGAACTCCCCCACTTCGGCGGCGAGCTGGCAATGGAGCATAATATTCAGCAGCAGATCCCCCAGCTCGCCCCGCAGGGCTTCCGGATCGGCGTCTTCGAGGGCTTCTAACGCCTCATAGGCCTCCTCTAGCAGATAGGGCTTGAGACTGGCGTGAGTCTGCTCCCGGTCCCAGGGGCAGCCGCCCGGGGCGCGCAGGCGTGCGATGATGGCCGCTAGACCGTTAAAGGTAGCCACGTTGTCCACCAGCGCGAGGGGCGGTAGAAACAGACAGGTGAGATGGTCGATAGGCTGGGCTCTATCCAGCTCGTAGACCTTCAGGTCCAAGACTCGCTGGTCCGGCGTGCCGGCCGCCACGATCAAGCGCGCGGGGTGCTCCGGGGGGTAATACTCCAGCAGCTCGACCTTGAGGGCCGCCGCCACGTCCTGGCTGTAGAGCTGGGCGATGAGGGCCTGCCGAGCGGGATCCACGCACGGGCGGAGCGCGTCCACCAACTGCAACCCGCCCGCCGGGGCCGGAAGTCCGGGAAAGCCCGACGGCGCTGCCCGGCCGCGGTCCCCAGCAGAGGCTTGCCCGCCGTCGGGTAGCGTGAAGGGATCGATCTCCAGGGCGTGTAATACCGGTTCGATGAAGCTTAGCCCCGCAACCACCCGGGCAGGCGTCCCCTCACTTCGGCAACGCCCAAGCAGCTTGAGCACCGTCGCTTCCGCGACCAGTGGATGGCCCGGTACCGCATAAAGGACACCCTCGGGCCGCCGGGCCAAGTCCCACACCTGTTCGACAATCGCGTCATAGACCGCCTCGAAGGTTGGCGCCTCTTGGTAGAGGGAATCGAAGTTCCGAACGGTAAGGTGGGCTGGAAGGGAGCCGACCATGGGGTGCCGGGCCGTCCGGAGCCACACTTCCTGGGCCTCACTCAGCACCTGCCGCGCCTCCAGCGTCAGCAGCTCCGGGGCGCCGGGTCCGAGGCCGAGGACCGTGAGAGCCATAAGGGACCGCCTACCCGCTATGATGAGTAACGCTAGGATAGCATTTTGCGACTGGTATTCTTTGTGTCCATGGTCCTTCGCGCGCCCGCGTTCGCGAGAGCGGTTCGATGCTTCAAGGGCCTCTCGAGGACCTCGGGAAACCGGCTCAGGGTGGGGCCGGAAAGCCGCGGAGCATTCGAGGGCGGGTGGGCGGGCGCACCAAGCGGGGAGGGGCGCTTGTGCGTGAGCGCCACCGCTCACCATTAGCGCATGGCCCAATCCCCCATGCTGCTGGGGAAGACGGCATCGATCCTCGCCATCGCCGTCCTGCCCGTCTTCCTGGTAACCACTGGTCTGCGCCTGGTCACCAATAGCCCCTGGCTATACCAGCACGGCTTCAGCGCCTACGAGGCGCCCTCGCGAACGGGCTTGTCCATGGAGCAACTCCTGTCGGCCGCGGAACAGACCCGCCGATATTTCAACTCAGAGGAGGAACCCCTGCGGGTGACCATTGAACGGGGTGGTGAGGCCGTCCAGCTTTACAACGAACGGGAGGTCGCCCACATGGCCGATGTTAAAGGCCTCTTCCGGCTGGCCCGCCGGGTGGAGGAGCTCTCTAGCGGCTATCTCCTTGGCTTCATGGGGCTGGGACTGTGGCTATTGAAGCGTCGCTTTCTCATGATGCTTCTGGATACCCTAGTGCAAGGTGGGCTCGTGACCGTGGGCCTCGTGCTCTTGGTGGGCGCGGGCGCCTTGCTGGATTTCGATCGATTGTTCCTTCAGTTCCACCTGGTTACGTTCACCAACGACCTATGGCAACTGAACCCTCATACCGACCGGCTGATACAGATGTACCCGGCGGAGTTCTTCCGCGACGCGACCCTGGCCATCGGGGCTTTAACGCTGTTGGCAGGTGGGGTGCTGGCAGGGCTGGCAGGAGCCGCCAGACCCCCTGCGTCCATCCCTAAGGCGCCGGACCCGGCGTGAAGGTCGACCGCGGAACGATTGGCGGGGCGGCTGCTGGCTGCGGCAGAACTCTGGGTATCCCGGTCGGCGTGGGCATCGGCGTTTCTGTCGCGGTCGCCGAGGGGGTCACGGTCGGGGTGCGGGTCAGCACCGGCGTGGGTGTTCCCTGTTCGAGGACCGCAGTCGCGGTCAAGCTAGCCCCTGAGACCGAGAGCCTGGTCCGGACGAACTTACCGGGGCCCTCTCCTTCGGACACCGGCACAAAGTTGGAGAGTTCCCCACTCAAGAGCCGCCCCTGCCCCACCTTCACCGACAGACGGCCGCGAAAGCGGCCTTCCGGCCTTATGGATCCCTCAAGAGCTTGAAGGAAAATCTGCTCCCCGCCGGCGAGTCCTTGGACCGCAAACTGATAGGGGCCGTCCGAGGCCCCCTCCAAGACGACGTGGTACTCACCACTCTCCTCCACGGGCACTGTTACCGTAGCAGGCACCGCGAAAGGAACGCTAACCAGCGCTCCTGCGATCTGGTTGAGCTGGAGCCCCGGAGAAACGAACCCCGCCGTCCGACCGGCAGGATCGATCACCCTAAGCCAAACACGGGCCGTCATGGTGAACACCAACCGCTGGGTTGATGGGGGCGCCGGCTGGGGCGGCTCGGGAGCCTGCCCCCGTTCGATGACCGTCCCGGTAAAGGGCGCCACCTCGACCGCGACGCCTTGGCCCCGAGCGGTCAACAGTCCTTCGTAAGATTTGACCTCCGTGCGGCCCGATTGACCATCTACCAACACCCATGCCAGGCTCCCCCGCGCCGACACCACGCCGGCCGGCGTCTCCAGTTGGTACAGGGATGCAGGCGGCGTCAGACGCTGCACGCGATGCCAGGTCGTCCCGGAGAACTGTTGGACCCCTATAGCGGACGCAGCGGGCTGCGCCGCCGGACCGTAGAGTTGGGACGAAATGATGACTTCAGTCTCGGGCTCCAGCACCATGGTGCTGCCCTCGAAGAAGGTGATCAGGGCTCGGGAGCCGGGACCCGTCCGAACCCGGTCCCCTGCGCTGAGGGCGGTTCCATCTTTGGCGGGCACGTATTGTGGACTTCGATAGGGCTGCACCAGCGTCTCCCCCCAGAGAAGGGTCACGGTGGTGTTGCCGGTGTAGGGAGACTGAAAGACCAACTGGGCCAGCACAACCGCGACCAGGCCCACCAGCGCGGCCGCTGTCGCCGTGGCCAGGAGGGCCCGCCTACTCACGCCAGGACGAAGTGCATGCCGCCTGTCTGGCGCACCAGCCCCCTGAGCTCCATCATCGCGAGGGCGCTGCTCACTTCCGCGATGGGCAGCCCGCTCATCCGACCCACCACGTCGATATGAACCGGCTCCCGAGAGAGCTGTCGGAGGAGCAGTTGCTCGACAGCACTGGCGGCGACAGCCGCTGAAAGGTTTCCTGAAACCCGCACGGGGCTCGAAAGGGTCCCATAGCTCGGAACCGGAAGCTCCAGTTGTTGTCCCAGAACCGCAAGGTTGAGCTCTTCCAGGATGTCCTCCGGCCGGGTGACCAGCTTAGCACCCTCCTGGATCCAGCGGTGCGTTCCCTTACTCCCGGGGGTGAAAATGCTGCCCGGGACTGCGAAAATCTCCCGGTTCTCCTCCATGGCCAGCCTCGCGGTAACGTTGGCCCCGCTCTCCTCCCCGGCTTCCACGACCAGCACCCCAAGGCTCATACCAGCCATGATCCGGTTGCGCCTCGGGAAATGCGCCGCCTCAGGCTTGATTCCCAGCGGGTACTCGCTGACGAGGGCTCCGTGCTGGCTGATCTCGAGCGCCAGTCCCGCGTTCTCCCCCGGATAGACCATATCCAATCCGCAGGCCAGCACGGCCACGGTCCGGCCCCCCATCTCCAGCGCCGTACGATGAGCCACGGTGTCGATCCCCCGGGCGAGTCCGCTGATCACGGTGACCCGGCTCCGAGCCAGGCCACTAACGAGGTGGTGCGCCGCCTCGCGGCCGTAGGTCGACGCACGGCGCGTCCCAACCACAGCCACGGAAACGTCGTCTTCGGGCAAGAGCTCCCCTCGTACGAACAGAACGGAGGGTAGATCGGCGATCTCCCGGAGAAGCGCTGGGTACTGCGGGTCATGCCAGGTGAGGGCCTTGATATTGTGGCGGGCGAGGCGGTCCATCGCCAGGTCCAGGTCCGTGGTGTTGCGACGGCGGAGGATAGCCTCGACGGTCTTCCGGTCCAGTTGGCTCCGCCGCAACGCCTCGGCCGGCGCCAACCAGGCCCGGCTGAGGCTTCCGAACTCCCGCTCCAGGAGCGCGATCCGAACCTTCCCGACACCTGGGACCGAAGAGAACCCGACCCAATACTTGGTTTCGCTGGGGTCTAAGGGCATGGATGTCGTCGTATTCCCATAGGACGTGGGTCAGAGCATGCGCCGCCCATCCCCACCGGGCGTATGCAATACGCCCATCGTTAGGATCTGTTCGCTAACAACCGCGGCACGTCGCGCGAGGCCCTCACAGGCGAGGGCGCCTGTGCCACATGGTTCACAGCGTTCGAGCGGGAACATTGGTCCACCCCCTGCGGCCAGGCATCCGTACGAAGCGATTATTGCCGAACGGCTACTTAGAGGATGGCGGAAGGCCAAGTGACTCCCCCGGAATGGCAAGTCTGCCTCCCTGCCGGATCCCCTTGCTGCCGCCTACGTGG
>CAZPYZ010000213.1:0-7134 GCA_964590215.1 uncultured Dehalococcoidia bacterium
GGGCGCCTGCGTGGATATGCCGAACGAGCCGCCCGAATCGAACTTCAAACACAAGATCCGCCACACGGCCTATCGCTGCCAGGAACGGGCTGGGATGATCTGGGCCCATCTCGGCAACGCAGACCCGCCGCCCCCACTGCCGCACTTCGAGTGGATGGACGTACCGGAAGATCACCGCTACGGCTCGAAGCGGGTCCAGTACTCCAACTGGGTCCAGGCGATGGAGGGGGACATCGACCAGAGCCACGTCTCCTTCGTCCACAGCCACCTCAACCTGGACGACCGTCCCGAGCAGGGCTTTCCCGGCAGCGGACCGCGGAGGCTGGTGGACCAGATACGGATGCTCGATCGCCATCCGCGCTTCGAGGTCGTCGAGACGGAGTACGGCGTTTGCATCGGCGCAGGCAGGCATGCGCCGGAGGGCGCGCGCTACTGGCGCATCACTCAGCACCTGATGCCTTTCCACACCATGACTGGCCCCTACGCCGAGGACCCTCTCCGCAACTGGCGGGCGTGGGTGCCCATCGACGATGAGAACGTCTTCGTGACCGGAGTCAATTTCCATCCGCTTCGGCCCCTGAGTGCGGATGAGATGGACCGGTTCAAGAACCGGGGCAGCGTCTGGAACATCTCGCCGGAGATGCGGGAGCCGGTGAGCAGTAAGGCCTTCGGCCGCTGGCGTCCGATACCGAGCCTCGCTAACGACTTCTTTATCGCCCGGGAGGTCCAGCGTACTCAGACGTACTCCGGGATCCCCGAGTTCTGGGCCCAGGACGCCGCGCCGCAGCTCAGCATGGGGCCGATCTTTGACCGAACCAGAGAGCATTTGGGCACCACGGATCTGGCGATCATCTCGGTGCGACGCCGGCTGCTTCAGGCGGCCAAGCTGCTGCGGGAACGGGGCACGGTGCCGGAGGAAGTCTTCAACCCGGACTGCTACATGGTCCGGTCCGACGCCCTGCTGCTTCCGGCGGGTGCGTCCTGGTTCAGCGCAACGGAAGAGCGTCGCAAAGTCACTCCAGGGGTCAACCCCGCCTGTGTGTAACGAGCCGAAGGGCCGCGGGGCAGGAGAGCAAGAGGCGAGAACGCAGTTCCGCGGGCGGGCCGGGCGGGACTCATCATACGTTGGGACGTGAGCCATGCTCAGCAAAACCGATAACGAACTCCTCACCAGGGTCGGGCCAGGAACCCCTATGGGCGACCTGCTGCGCCAGTACTGGCACCCCTTCCTTTATCCGTGGGAACTGGAGCCCGACGGGCCACCCCTTAGGATCCGGCTGTTAGGGGAGGACCTGGTGGCCTTTCGGGACACCGCCGGACAGGTCGGCCTCGTGCAAAACAACTGCCCCCACAGAGGCGCCTCCCTGTTCTTCGGGAGGAACGAGGAAGGTGGGCTCCGCTGCGTTTATCATGGCTGGAAATACGACGCCACCGGCGCCTGCGTGGACATGCCCAACGAGCCCCCGGAGAGTAGCGCGATAGCGCCTAGCCACTTCAAGCACAAGATCCATATCTCTGCCTACCCGTGCCTGGAAAGGGGCGGCATGGTGTGGACCTACATGGGGCCGCTGAACCCGCCACCCCCGATGCCCGGCCTTGAGTTCCTCGACCTGAACGATAACCAGCGCTTCTACTGGAAGCGGGTCCAGACCTCGAATTGGGTCCAGGCGATGGAGGGGGACATCGACCAGAGCCACAACTCGTTCTTGCATACGTGGCTCAATCCGGGCAACGACACGACCTTCAGGTCCCGGATCACCCAGATACGCGCCAGAGACACGCACCCGGTGTTCGAGGTCGTGGATACCGATTACGGCGTGTGCGTAGCGGCGCGCCGGAATGCGGAAGAGGACACCTGGTACATCCGGATCACCCAATTCTTGCTGCCCAATCACACCATGACCGGCCCTTATGGGGAGAACCCGATGCGTCCCTGGCGCTGTTGGGTCCCTATCGACGACGAGAATACACTGGTGCTCGGCGCGAACTTTCACCCTCTGCGCCCGCTGAAGGAGAACGAGCGGGGCGGCGGCAGCCGCCGAGCCGCGGGCCCCGGCGGGTACCGAGTGCGGGGAAATGTCTTCTACGTAGAGCCGGAGGACCGCGCGCCGGCCACGAGCAAGCCCTTCGGGGCCTGGTATCCCCTGGACAGCCTGGAGAATGACTTGCGCATCGACCGGGAGGTGCAGAAAACCCTCACCTTCTCCGGTATCCCGGTCTTCTGGGCGCAGGACGGTGGGACACAGCTGTCCATGGGCAAGATCTTTGACCGGACGAAAGAGCACCTGGGCACGACAGACCTGGGGATCATCGCCACCCGGCGGTCGCTGATCCGGGCTGCGAGAGCGTTGCGTGAGCGAGGGATAACACCGCCCGGCGTCGCGGACCCGGAGATGTACAAGGTCCGAGCGGCGGCCTTAGAGATCAAGAAGGGCACGCCGTGGTTTGAGACCAGCGAGGAACTGCGGAAGGTCATCCCGGGGGTCAATCAAGCAGCGGTTTAGAAGCCATTGGGCGAGCTAACGCAAATATCGTTCACGTTGTGAGCGGTCCGTGGTGCGTGGGTGGGAGCAGTTCCCTACTCACTACGCACTACGTACCACGTACCACGTACTACGCTCGCCGGGCTTTCAGGTTCGCCTGGCCAGTACTAAGGCAGTGAGCGGTCAGAAAGGGAGGTCTTGAGTATGTACAAGATGTTTATCGGCATCACAGTGGCGCTGGCGGCCCTCGCGTGCGGACCGGCTGCCCAAGTGCCATCCAGAGAGCAGGGCCAGGCGGAGCAACCCAAGTCCGGAGGGGTGCTTACGGTTTCCCAGGCCCAGGACTTCTTCAGCTACGACCCCACCTATGCCGGTCAGTCGCAGCCAAATATGAACGCCACTACCCTGGCGTATGACCGCCTGGTGGAGTTCAAGGCGGCGCCTGACGTGAAGTTTGGCGAATACATCCTGCAACCCCGCTTGGCCGAACGCTGGGAGCTCTCCCCCGACGCCAGGAGCTTTACCTTCCACCTCCGAAGGGGCGTCAAGTACGCGAACCAGGCGCCGGTCAACGGCCGTGAATTCACAGCGGCGGACATCAAGTGGACGTTGGAGTACCACCAGCGGACCGGAGAGCTTGCGGGGAAGGGGCTGCCAAGAGCTACCTCCTACACCTTCACCACGGACCTCCTGGACCGGGTCGACACGCCCGATCCCTACACCGCGGTGGTCCGCTTCAGGGAGCCCTTCGGCCCCTTCATCACCTACGCCGGCACCTACAACATGGTCATGCTGCCGCGGGAGATCTTCCAGGAGGACGGCCACCTCCAGGACCGCCTAGCGGGTACCGGCCCCTTCCAGTTGGACATGGGCTCCAGCCAAAAGGGGACCCGTTACGTCTTTAAAAAGCACCCGGGCTACTTTCAACATGGAAAGCCCTACCTCGACGAGACACGAATCTTGGTTATCAAGGAAGAGTCCGCACGGATCGCCGCGTTTCAGACCAAACAACTGGACATCGTCATTCCTCAGGTCAGTGCTGGCTCGGCGGCCTTTGAGCAGATCACCAAGAGCGTCCAGGGCGCCCAATCCCACAAGACCCTTGACCCCGCTCCCTACGACCTCTACATCAGCCAGAAACAAGGTCCTACCACTAACCACCTCGTGCGGCGGGCGATCTCCCTGGCCCTGGACCGGGATGAGTTCCTCAAGTTCTTCAATGCCCAGGAGGCGGGCTGGATGCTGGCGGGCGCCCGCTTGGAGGACTGGACCCAGGAGGAGGTCAAGCAGATCCTGCGGCAGGACGTGGATGAGGCGAAACGGCTGCTAGCCCAGGCCGGATACCCCAACGGGGTGGATCTGAAGCTGCTCAACCGCGATGCCGACTCCGGTGGTGTGAAGCCGGAAGAGCAGCTGCTGCAGGCCCAGTTGAAGCGGGCCGGCATCAACGTCGAGATCGAGTCCGTAGACAAAGCGCTAGGCACCAAGCGCCTGTATTCGGGCCAGTTCGATTTCATCCTGCTGTACGAGAAGCGCTTCGCGGACGTGGACTCCTTCTTCTGGGACCAGAACCACTCCAGCTCCAGCGGCAACTGGATCGGGGTGAAGGACTCCCGACTGGACCGCTTGGTCGAAGCCCAGCGAGCTGCGGCCGACCCTGCCGAACGAAAGAAGGTCCTGAAAGAGGCAACCCGCTACATCAACGAGATGGCCTACAACCTGGCGGTCCATCCTCGTATGCGGTACTTCGTGTGGCAGCCCTACGTCAAGGGCTACTTCCCTCAGGACATGCAGGAGGACTGGATGGCCAAAGAAGTGTGGCTCGACAAGTAGTCCTGAGTCCTGAGTGCCGAGCCCGAGTGCCGGGTTCTGAACCTTGAGTCCTCCGTCCACCGCACCGCTGCGCTTCGGGGTTATCGGATTAGGACGCGCCAGCGTGGGGATGATCCCCGCCCTGGCGCAACATCCGAGGACCCGGCTTACCGCCGCAGCAGACCTTCGCCCGGAGCCTCTGCAGAAGTTCGCCCAGGAGTTCGGAGCGGAGACCTTCCGGGACGCCGCAGACCTCTGCGAAAGCCCCAACGTCGACGCCGTCTACATTTCAACGCCGCACCAATTCCACGCGCCTCACGCCACCATGGCGGCGGAACACGGGAAGCACGTCATCATCGAGAAACCCATGGCCCTGACGCTGGAAGAGTGTGATGCGATCATCGCGGCTGCCGAGCGCCACGGGGTGAACCTTATCGTCGGCCACACCGCCAGCTACAATCCAGCGGTGCGCAAAATGCGGGAGATCGTAGCAAGCGGGGAGCTGGGCCCCCTGGGGCTTATCACCATCTCCGCCTACACCAACTTCCTGTACCGGCCACGCCGCCCGGAGGAGTTGGACACCGCCCTGGGTGGCGGCATCATCTACAACCAGGTACCCCACCAGATAGATGCAGTCCGGCTTGTCGCGGGCGGGATGGTGCGCAGCGTCCGGGCCATCACCGGCGTCTGGGACGAGGCGCGGCCCACCGAGGGCAGCTACGCGGCCATGCTTCAGTTTCAGGATAGTGCGGGAGCGGTGTTGACGTACAGCGGCTACGACCACTTCGACACCACGGAGTTCCGCAGTTGGATTGACAAGACCCAAGAACGGCCCACGCTGGAAGTGCACGGCCAGGCCCGCAAAATGATCCGGGACCTGGGCGGCGCGGAGGGAGAGGTCCAACGGCTGGCCGATTGGGGCTATGGTGGCCCTGGGCGAGGCGGCCTACGGGAGGCGGGCGGAGGAGGAGTGTGGCAAGGCGAACTGGGGAACATGATCGTCAGCTGCCATCGGGGCGACATACGCTTGGCCGGCGACGGCCTCTGGCTCTACACGAACCAGGGCAAGCGGGGGTTACCCGTTACCCGTGAGGGCGGTATGCCGGGCCGCGGCGACGTCCTCGACGAGCTGTGCAGCGCGGTGTTCGAGGGTAAGCCGCTGGTTCATCATGGCCGCTGGGCCAAGGCAACCCTCGCCGTCTGCCTCGCCGTGCTCCAGTCTGCACGGGAAGGACGGGAAGTCGCCGTCCAACACCAGGTCCCTACTACGGACCTTCTCTAGCGGCCTGTGGGGCTGTGACGCAAATCTCGTTCCCACTTCAGCCGTCGGTAGTGCGAAGTACGTTAGTGAGTAGGGAGTGAGCTGGAAGGTGAGGCAACTCACCACGCACTACTCACTACGCACGATGTGAACGCGATGGCGGCAAGAGAGTAATGCAGCCCTTCGACCTCCACCAGCCGGCGACAGTGGAGGAAGCCGTCGGCCTGCTGAACCGCTATGACAACGCGATGCTGCTCGGGGGCGGCGCCGTGCTGACGTTTCTGTTGCGGGAGCGCCTCGCGACTGCGGATCATCTGATCTCGACCACCGCGATAGCAGGGCTGGCGGAGATCAGCGACGAAACGGACCGCATCACCATCGGAGCAGCCGCCACACTGAGAGAGATCGAGCGGTCGGTACTGGTGCGCGAGGATCTACCAGTCCTTGCCGAGGCGGCTCACCTCGTCGGCAACGTGAGGGTCAGGAACGTAGCGACCCTGGGCGGGCACCTGGCCCAGGCGGACATCCACCTCGACCTCCCCCCGGTCCTCATCGCGCTGGACGCGGAGGTCCTCCTGCGCGGACCCAACGACAGCCGAATCGTGCCCCTGGCGGATTTCCTCCTGGGGTACTATGAAACCTGCCTGGAGCCGGGGGAAATGATCGTCGGCGTGCGGGTCCCCACGCCCCCCGCTGAACTCCATGGCATCTACCTGAAGTACTGCGCGCTGTCCCAGAACGACTGGCCCACCGTGGGCGTGGCCGCCTTTCTGTCGGTTGCGAGAGGGCGCGCCCAGCAGGTGCGCGTGGTCGCAGGATGCGTCTCCGATCGACCTCTACGGGTGAACGAGGCCGAGGCGCTGCTGGAGGGAGAACCGCTGCGGGCTTCGACCATTGGCGAAGTGGCCCGGCGCTATGCAGCCGCAGCCGATCCGGTGGCTGACGCAACCGGGTCCGCCGAGTACAAACGGGAGGTCACCGCGGTCTACGTGAGAAGGGCCCTCGCCGCGGCGGCCGAACGGGCAGGCCTGTCCATCGAGGGAGCGCCATGATCGGGGTGAGTGTCCCCCGTCGCGAGGGAGTCGAGAAGGTCACGGGGGCCATCGAGTTCGTCGACAATATCGAGTTTCCGGGCATGCTCCACGGCATGCTCCTGCGCAGCGTGGTCCCTCACGGCCGTATTCGAGCCATCGATACCAGCCGCGCCAAGGAACTGCCCGGCGTCTTCGCCGTATTGACGGGCGATGATCTGACCCGGATGGACATCGACCCCTTTTGCGGCCCCGCCTTCAAGGATCAGGCGCCCCTGGCAATCGGGAAGGTCCGCTACGCCGGTGACCCCGTTGCCGCGGTGGCAGCGGTGGACCGGGACACCGCCGCGGAGGCACTGGACCTCATCGACGTCGATATCGAGGAGCTTCCGGCGGTCTTCGACCCCGTCGAGGCGATGCAGCAGGGCGCGCCGAGGGTGGCTGACCGCTTGGTCCCTGCGGCGGCCTTCACCGATCTCCGGGAGCTGTTGGGCAGCGAGGAACGGGAGGCGCCCAGCAATATCTGCTTCCACTACAAGCTGCGCCG
>CAZPYZ010000214.1:0-7127 GCA_964590215.1 uncultured Dehalococcoidia bacterium
CATCGCGGCGGTTCAGTATCTCGCACTGGTCATGAGCGAGGCGCTGACAGAACACTACAGCTAGGCGGACGCCCTCATGAGCGGTGAGCAACAAGAGAGTGACTTGGAGGCAGCTTCCGCCGCCGAAACCCCCGCCCCAACCGATCTTCCCGCCCTGCAGCAGCGCCTGGAGGAGGAACGGCAGCGGGCAGAAAGCTATTACTCCAGCTGGCAGCGCACGGCCGCGGACTTCGCGAACTACAAGCGACGGACTGAGCAGGAGCGTGCGGAGACCTCCAGGTTCGCCAACTCCTTGGTTATCTTGCACCTCCTGCCTGTCCTTGATGACCTGGAGCGGGCCTTGGCCAGTGTGCCTAGGGAGCTCGCTGGCTTCACGTGGGTAGACGGGGTACACCTCATCTATCGCAAACTCTACGCGGCGCTGGAGGCCCAGGGGCTGGCGCCCATCGAGGCGGTGGGCCAATCCTTTGACCCGACTGTGCACGAAGCGGTCCTGCGAGCTTCTGGTCCTGACGGGCAAGTGCTCAACGAACTGCAGCGGGGCTATACCCTCCAGGGCCGTGTGATCCGCCCCGCGATGGTCACCGTAGGCGCGGGAGGGGGCTCCGCAGGCGGTCAGGAACCGCAGTCGAGCCCCGACGACGCTACTCCCTCGTGACCCAGGATCGTTACGTGGCCCTGAACGGGAAGTACATCGGGACGGCCTCGCTCTATTGGACCGAGGGGACTATCCCCAGGCTTCCGAAAAGCTCTGGGGCGCCGCCGCGCAGGCTATCAAAGCGGTTGCTGCGGCTCGCGATTGGAGGCACTCGGTCCACCGGGACCTCCGCCGCAACGTGGAGCGGCTCTATCAGGAGACCGGCGATGCTGAGTTGCCCCGGCTCTTCACCGTTGCGGAGTCGCTGCATGCCAACTTCTACGTGGACTTCATGTCCGGTGAGGTCGTCCGGCTCCATGCCGGCGACATACAGCGCTTCATCGAGAAGCTGATGCCCTTTGCAGAAGAGGCCCACAGTGTTTGAAGTTTTGCTCCGCCGGCGCTGGTTCGGTGAGGAGCTGCAGGAGAAACTAGCCCAGCTTGAGCACCCTCCCTCGGAGGCTGAGTTGCTAGACATCGCCAGACACTTTGGACTGGGTGGCGGAGCAATTCTCTACGTGACGGGGCGCGAGCAAGGGCCGGCCAAAGCATACCGGGTCCGTGAGCTTCGGGAGGAAGCGAGGAACTGAGGAGCGAGGGCCTCCCCCCTGGTTTCCTGACTTCCTGCCTTCCTAACTTCCTTTCTCGTAAAGCACCAGGGCCGCCGCGATAACCCCGGCCGTCTCCGCCCGAAGCACCCGGGGGCCCAGGGTCACCGGGGGGATCCCCTGCTCTTGCGCCGCTGATACTTCGGCGCCGGCCAGCCCACCTTCGGGCCCTACCAGGAGGTGGAGCACGTCGTCCCCAAAACCGAGGAGCGCCTCTCTGAGCCGCGTTTGCCGTTCCCCTTCGTAGAGGAGGAGGCCGGAGCCCGACGCTGCCCGACAGGCCTCTTCCCAGGATGCGATGGGCGCGAGCTCGGGGACCAGGCCACGCCCCGACTGTTCCGCGGCCTCCTGGAGGATGGTGCCCCAGCGCCTCACACGTCCCTCCGACGTGTCTTTGGCCACGGAGCGGATGCACATCACCGGGTGGAAAGCGCTGACCCCAACCTCGGTGCCTTTCTGGAGCACCCACTCCCAACTACCGCCTTTCAACAGGCCTTGCCAGAGGTGCACACGGATATGAGGCTCACCCGGGGCGGGACCGCGGTCCACGATGGCACCGCGCACCGCGTCCAAACTGACCTCATCCAGCCGCACACGATACATCGTGCCCAAGTTGTCCAACGCCTCAACGGTGTCTCCTGTCCGCAGCCTCAGGACACGAGCAATCTGGCGCGACTGCCGAGGGGTGAATGCAACCGCTTCCGGGCTAATGCGCCCTGGTGATACGAAGAAGCGATGCACCGGCTAGTGTCAGTCCGGATTCTGTCGGGGTATGCCAGCGGTGCGGCCGCCGTCGTCAAGGCCCGATACAGGCCCCACTGATCCAGGCTTCGTCCATTGCAACGTCCGCCAGGGGCCCTGGCGGCCAACCCGCAGGCCTTGCGCGCCTGCGGCGTGATAGGCCTCAAGCACGTCCGACAGTCCTGTCTGCCCTATGCCCGCCGCGATAAGTGTCCCGGCTGGTGGGATGATTGCCGTAATGTCCTTGGCGAGATCACCGTGGAGCCGAGAAGTGAGATTGGCCAGGAGGAGGTCCGGATGCCATCCCCTGGCTTCGGGGGCGTCGAGGCCACCCTGGACAACGGTGACCTCTCTTGCCACGCCGTTTCTCACGCAATTGGCTGTGGCCACTTGTACAGCGACCGGGTCGGTGTCCAGGGCAAAGACGGCGGGGGCGCCGAGTTTCGCGGCTGCGATGGCGAGAATCCCCGAACCAGTGCCCAGGTCCAGGACTCGCTGCCCAGGTTGAAGCCGCCGTTCCAAGGCCCGGAGGCAGGCGAGCGTGGTCGGATGATCGCCGGTGCCGAAAGCCATGCCCGGCTCGATCTCCACCACCAGTTGGCCCGGTCCTGCTGCAGTTCGGGCCCAGGGAGGCCTGATCACGAGGCGGCCCACTCGATGGGTCTTGACGTGAGCTCGCCAGCTCTCCGCCCAGTCGGCTTCGTCCAGCTCGCGTTCGGCGGCCTCCAGCCTGGCGCTGGCGCGACGGGCGCGCCGTAGCAGGTGGTGGCGCTTGAGGCCGAAGGCACGGTCGATGAGCAGGTACGCCCTCACCGTTGAGGGTAGATGCGCAGGGAGGTGGACCTCCTCGCTGCCTGGATCGCTTTGCACCGCGGGCTCGATGGCGACTCCGCCGTACGCCAGGGGAAGAATAGCGTCGGCGACGTCCTGGGCGTCTTGGGGCGGGACCTGAAGACTGAATTCCCACCAGCGCATGATGCGCACCTGTTCCAGATGCGGGCTCGCTGAGCCTCTGGAAGCCATTGCCGGCTCTTGGACGGCGCCGGGGATTGACTTGCCTGGCCTTAACCGGTAAGAGCGTCCTTGATCTTGTCGAACAGCCCCTTCTCGTCTTCGTGAGCGCGTCCATTGGACTCGAACGTCTGGGCCAGGTCACGCATGAGGCGCTGTTGCTCCTTGGTCAGCTTGGAGGGGACCACCACACGCACGGTAACCAGCTGGTCGCCGCGCCCGCGCCCGTGGAGGTCGGGCACGCCCTTGCCCGCCAAGCGGAACACGGTTCCCGACTGAGTTCCTGGCGGGATCTTCAGGGAGGTTTCGCCATCGAGGGTGGGGATGGTGATACTGTCGCCGAGAGCGGCCTGAGCCATGTTCAGGTACACGGTACTGAGGACGCTGGTATCCCGTCGCTCGAAATGCTCGTGCTCTTTGACTGAAAGTACGACGTACAAATCGCCGGGGGACCCGCCACGGCTCCCCGGCTCGCCTTCGTCCGCCAGCCGGATCTTGGTTCCGTTATCTACGCCGGCGGGGATCTTCACCCGAAGCGTGCGGGACCGGCTCTCCCGTCCCCTGCCTGCGCAGCGGCCACAAGGAGTAACGATCCGCTCCCCTACACCGCGGCAGGCGGAACAGGTCGCCACATTGACGAACTGCCCAAAGACGCTCTGTTGGACCCGCCGGACTTCTCCGGTGCCGTTACAGGCGCTGCATCGGGCGATATCTTCAGGATGTTCAGCGCCACGGCCCCGGCACTGGCTGCAGACTTCGCTGCGCTGAACCTCGATCTCCTTTTCCACACCGAAGACGGCCTCTTTGAAGGTGAGCTCAAGATCGTAGCGCAGGTCGCGCCCCGGTTGGGCCTGGGTTCGCTGCCGGGAGCGGGTGTTGGTGCCGCCGAAGAACGCATCGAAGATATCGCCGAAGCCAAACCCCTGGAAGCCCTCAAACCCCTGACCAAAGCCCATCCCTTCGGCCGTGCCGAACCGGTCGTAGTTGGAACGCTTATCGGGGTCGGAGAGGACTTCGTACGCCTCGTTGATCTCCTTGAAGCGCTGCTCGGCGTCCTTTTCCTTATTCCGGTCAGGGTGGTATTGGAAGGCCAGGCGGCGGAAGGCCTTCTTGATATCCTCCTCGGACGCCGAACGCTCGACGCCCAGGATCTCGTAGTAGTCTCGGCGAGTGGTAGCCATCTTGAGATATATGACAGGAGGCTTAACCGCCTCCCGCCGTCATTATAGGTAACGGATAACGGGGGGAAAAGGGGTGATACAATCCTCCTGATGTTTCGCCCGGCGACGCTTGGCGGTCCGTTCCTGTTATGGTACGGGATGGTAGTGGCGGTTGCCGCGGCGGGGCTCGCGTTCTTCATCACGCTTGAGCCTCCGCGCTCTTGGACCATGCTCCTGCTCACCCTTGCGACGGTCGTCACCGGAACACATTACCTGGCCCTCGCTCATCCCGGTTACCGTTACTTCGAGCGGCGTCCTGTTACCTTTCCCTACTGGGTGGCTCCCTTGGCCCTAGCCTTTGGAGGTGCGGTCTTTACCGAACAGTTCCTGGGGGGGTGGTTCACCCTCATCGGCATGGCGGGGACCGGGGCGGGCGTCGCGGTGTTGATGTACTGCCAGCATCTGCTGGCCCACCCTGATGCCCCGCCACCAGCGTTTGCCCGAGTGATCACCAACGTTGCCATCTACCTGGCAGCCTTCCTCCTCTTCGTAAGTCTCCAGAGCAGCGACATTCCCCCCGCGGTGCGGATGGTCGTGCTGGGAGCTGTCAGTGGAGTGCTCTCTCTGGTGATCCTGGAAGAGCGACCCAAGCAATTCGGAAGAGCCTTTGTGTACGCGGGGATGGTCTCGCTCCTGATCATCGAGCTGAGCTGGGCGTTTCTCCTGCTACCGTTGGGCAGGGTCACTACGGGCCTTCTGCTCTTGATGGCCTTCTACTTTTTCTCTGGGCTGGCCCACAGTCACCTGGTGAACCGCCTCAACCGGGGTGTCGTAGTGGAGTTCGTGGCCGTCACCCTGGTGGCCCTCGGTTTTCTCTATTGGTTCCAGATGGCGAGCAGCTGAGCATGGGGCGGGTGGTTGATCTCGGCGAGGCGGCCCGGCTGCGGGCTGAGGCACGAGCCGCGGGGCGGCGGGTCGTCCTCACCAACGGCTACTTCGATGTGCTGCACGTGGGCCATACCCGGTCTCTGCGGAAAGCGCGAGACCTCGGGGATCTGCTGGTGGTTGCCGTGAATGCCGATGCCACCGCCCAGCGAGCAAAGGGCCCCCGCCGGCCGATCAATCCCGAAGGGGAGCGGGCGGAACTGCTTGCCGCCCTCGCCTGTGTCGACTACGTGGTCATCTTCCACGAGAACACCGCGGAGCGAGTAGTGTCGATCCTGCAGCCGGACATCTACGCGAAAGGCGGCGACTACGACCCTGCGACGCTGCCGGAAGCTCCCATTGTCCAGGCCTATGGCGGGCGCGTGGTGCTGATGCAGTTCGAGCCAGGGCATTCCACCACGGACGTCGTCGACCGGATCGTCCAGCGCTATGGAGGGGGCAAGCCCTCCACTCCTCCCCTCCCAAATCCGTCGCTTCGGTCAAGATGACAGGGGGTCCAGAGAGAGGCGTCACCGGCTTCGCTCACAGCGCGCTTATCATCGGCCTGGGGAACGTCGGCAGCCGCATCTTGGGGCTGGCCCGAGAGCAGGTCATCGCGGGACTGTTTGGTGCAACCGCGTCCACCGATGCTTTTCGAGCCGCTTTCCGTGTCCCGTTGAGCCTCTATGAGCTGCTGGTGGGCGGCATGATATCGGCTGCCCTCGTTCCTGTGTTCTCTGGGTACCTCGCCGCGGGGGAGCACAGGGATCTGATGGGGCTGGCCGGGGCGCTGGCTGGGCTCCTGCTCCTGTTGCTCGGCACTTTGGTTGCGACGCTGAGCCTGCTGGCCGAGCCCTTCATGGACCTTGTAGCCGCCGGATACGACGAGCCGGTCAGGCAGCAGAGCGCCGACCTGCTGCGCGTTCTGCTCCCAGCCCTGGTGTTCATGGGACTCTCCGGAGTCACCACTGCGCTCCTGTATAGCCAGGAGCGTTTCGGTATTCCGGCCATTGCGATCATGGCGTTCAACTTCGGCGTCATCGCCCTCGGCCTTATGCTGCACCGGCAGACGGGCATCGTGAGCTTGGCCCTGGGAGTCGTGGCGGGGGCGGCCAGTCAGCTGGCCATTCAGGTGGGCGGCATGCGCGGATTGCAGGTCCCCTGGCGGCTGGGGCTCTGGCACGGAGGCCTACCCGAGATAGGCCGCCTTTATCTCCCTGTTGCCCTTGGCCTGCTGGTTTCCACCGCAGGCGTCATCATCGACACGAACCTGGCATCCCGTACGGGAGAAGGGGGCTTGGCCGCCTTAGGCTTCGCCACCACCCTTGTCCAGTTCCCTTTAGGCCTGGTAGCGACGGGGGTGGGCTCTGCGGTGCTTCCCCTGCTGTCGCGGCAGGCTTCGTCCACCCATGTGCTCGTGGAGAGCCTCGAGCCTTTGGAGCGGGTCAAGGAACGGGCTGGCAACGGAGGGCGGACTGACCAAAACGATTTCAGGGGGTCTTCCGACAGCCTCAGTAGGGCGTCCCAGACAGCGACTGCTGGGTACCGTGCGGCCCTGATTTTGGCGCTACGGTTGGTGTTGCTTGCCATCATTCCGGCGACCGTTGGTCTGGCGCTGCTGCGCCGTCCGGTGATCCGGCTGCTGTTCCAGCGAGGCGCCTTCGATGCCGAAGCCACGGAACGCACGGCCGCGGCGTTTCTGGCCTACTCCCCGGGGCTCCCTGCTGCCGCGCTGGATCAAGTCCTTATCCAGGGTTACTATGCCCGGCGGGAGACCCTCACTCCGGTGCTGGTGGGAGTCGCCTCCGTAGCGGTTTATCTTATCGTGGGGCTGAGCCTGCTAGAGCCTCTGGGAATGGCGGGCCTTGCGCTAGCCAACTCAGCTCAATGGCTAGCCCACCTGACTCTCATGGCCGTTCTGAGCCACCTCGCGGTAGGCCTCGGGGGCCGCGGGCTTGCTGGAACCGCCGTGCGGGCTGCGGTCGCCTCGGGAGTCATGGCAACTGTGCTGGCGGGAGCGGGGATACTACTACCCGCTGATGCAAT
>CAZPYZ010000215.1:0-7115 GCA_964590215.1 uncultured Dehalococcoidia bacterium
GCGGCAGACTCACCCGAGGTGGCCGCTGAGGCCGTCGCCCTCATCGACGTCGAGTACCAGGAGCTCCCTGCCGTCCTCGATATCCGTGCGGCGCTGGAACCTGGGGCAGCCCTGGTCCACCCCGACGCCGTCTCCTACCGGCTGACCGTCGACCCCGCAACCGTCCCGGGCGCCGCTGTCGCGCCCCGGCCCAACGTCTCGTCGTCTCAACGGCAGCGCCTCGGCAGCTTGGAGCAGGGGTTCGCACAGGCGGACCGCGTCTTCGAGCACACCTTCGTTATCCCCGCGGTGCATCACGGCTATCTGGAGCCCCACGCATGCCTCGTCCAAGCCGGCCCCTCGGACCGCGTGGACGTCTGGCTCTCCAACAAGAGCCCCTTCTTTACAAGGGAGGACCTGTCCCAGGCCACCGGCCTACCTGAAGAGCGGATCCGCGTTCATCTGGCTCCCATCGGCGGCGACTTCGGGGGGAAGGGCTCCCTGATGGACGCGGCCATCGCCTACCATCTGGCACGGGCGACCGGGCGACCGGTGAAAATGGTCATGAGCTACGCCGAGGAGCTGATGGCCTCCAATCCGCGCCATGACGCCGTGATGACGCTGCGGACGGGGGTGACCTCTGACGGGCGGATCACGGCCCGGCAGGCGAGGCTCATCTTCAACAACGGGGCCTACGCGGCCCACCGCTCCAACCTCTACATCCCTGGCGTCCGGGCCTGTGTCAGCGCGTACCGTATCCCCAACCTGGAGATCGAGACCCTCTGCGTCTACACCAACACCGTCCCTCGCGGCTACATGCGGGCCCCCGGCGGCCCTCAAGTAGTCTTCGCGACCGAGTGCCACACGGACATCATCGCACGCGAGCTGGGGCTGGACCCTTTGGAGTTCCGGTTGCGGAACGTCCCCGAAGATGGTGACGTGTCAGGCCTGGGGAAGCGGTGGCAGGGGCTGCAGGGGAAACAGACGCTACTGGCCGCGGCGGAGGCGGCCGGCTGGGGCGCGGAGAAGCAGCCCGGGGTGGGCCGGGGGCTCGCTCTGTTCGAAAAGGAACCGCGGCCCTGGCCGTCGGAGGCCAGGGTAGAGGTCCAGGCGGATGGCCGGGTCACCCTGTTCACTGCCGTCCCCGACACCGGCACCGGCGCCCACACCATCTTTCTTCAGATAGTGGCCGAGGAGTTGCAGGTCTCGCCGAACGCGATAGGGGTCGTCGCGGGCGACACCGACACGGCGCCCTACGACCGTGGCATCGGGGCAAGCCGGGTAAGCCACACCGCGGGCAAGGCCGTGCTGGCGGCGGCACAGGCGGCCAGGACGGCCTTGCTGGAGCTGGCCGGGGAGTTCCTCGGGCGCCGGCCGGACGAGCTGCGCCTGGAAGGGGAAAGCGTCCGCTCAAAGGACGGGCTGGAGCTGTCTCTGGACGAGCTGATGGCCCGGGCCGCGGCCTCCCGCCGGGCGCCGGTAACCGGCACCGGCAGCTACAGCATGGACGACCCGGTCCTCTCGACGGCCTTCTGCGTGCAGGTCGCCGAGGTCGAAGTGGACCGGGAGACCGGGCAGATCAGGCTAGGGCGCCTGGTGGCCGCCAGCGACGTCGGGACCGTCCTCAACCCGCTCACCCTCCAGGGCCAGGTGGACGGTGGGGTGGTGCAGGGCGCCGGTCAGGCGCTGATTGAGCACCTGGCCATGGAGGACGGCCGGGTGACCACGCTCCACCTGGGGGACTACAAGCTCCCGTGCATCGCCGATGTGCCGGAGTTGACCACGGTCCTCCTTGAATCAGGCGCGGGGGAGTTGCCCTACCAAGGCAAGCACATCGGGGAGCTGACCAACGTCCCCACTCCAGCCGCCATCGCGAACGCGGTCTTCGACGCGGTGGGCGTCCGCCTCATGGAGCTTCCCATCACCGCCGAGAGCGTCTACCGAAGGCTGCGGACTCCCTCCGCCGGCGATGGCGCGCCTTCCGCTGGACGGTGAGGACTCTGACGAATGATCACTGTCGCCCGTTAGTACTGACGGCGAGCAGCCCCGCGGATAACGAGAGGTCTATCAATGGCATTATCAGACACACCTCGATCCCGTGGCGCGTAGATGAGGAGGACAACATGCTGGTTGCCAAGCCCGAAGGCAATTACCGTTTTTTCCCCAGCAGTGGGGAATCCGAGCTGCCGTTCTGCAACTCCGTCATAGCCGATCCCGGCCATGAGATTGTGCGGGCGACGCTCGACCGGCCGATTCCATACCGGGCCGGATTCGAGCTCGTTGAGCAGCACCTCAAGGCGCTTGGTAGGCCGCGCCAGGCGTTGTGTGGCCTCGAGCTCCGCTGCTCGGAGCCTTATACCAGCGAGGGGTTCCGCGCGTTCAATGCGAAGTACGCGGAGCTCCTTGGCAGCTGGGGACTCCATGGCGGCACGCCGGGTAGCGGTTGCACCGCGCGCACCAACGTCGCACCGGCCCTGCAAGCGCCGAGCGAGCAGGTGTTGTTCGCATTCTCTTACACGGTACCCTCCACAACCGACCGGCCGACCTTCGTGGTCTCCGGGGCGGCAGCGGGCAGGGCACGACCGGGCGCGCCATCAGCCGATGTAGTGCGGGAGAAGGTCGCCAGCATGGTGCAAGCGCTTGAAGATCGTCTCAAGGAAATGGGCGTGTCCTGGGAACTGACCACCGAAACCGTTGCCTATGCACCTCAGGACATCGAGCCGGCTCTTCGCGCAGAGCTACTGCCCTGGATCGGGACGGCGGTGTTGAACGGCATCCGCTGGTTCCCCAGCCGGGCGCCGGTCATCGGCAGCGAGCTGGAGTTGGGTACCCATGGCGTTAGGCAGGAACTCCGTATCGCCGTGCGGTAGGGTGGGTACTATGTCCCCATGTTGGCGACTAGCGGTGACCAGGAGACCCGCGAGCGGGGCGTCGTTATCGAGTGCTCAGCGTTTCAGTTGTTGACGGCTTCTGTCGCGGCTTGCCGCTCTTCCGCTAGGTCGGACGGCGAGCCGATCAGGACACGGAACGCTTCCAGCTTAAATGGCACCTAACCCCTCGGCTCCTGGGCATTCTTGTACACCATTCTCCCCCACTGCCAATCGCATCCCCCCCGCTGGGACGTCGCCCTCGGCAAGGGCCTCCACCATCAGGTCACAGTGTCGGCGGGCGCGCCGGGCGGTACCCGAGAAATACCAGCGCAGCACCGACAATCAAGAAGGCCAGCCCAGCCGCCAGCCAAAACCCCTCTCCCGTCATCGGACTGCCCTGTAGCACACCGATCCCCTGCAGGGTCCAGATTGCGCCGACCAGCCCCATGACGAATCCGGCTATTCGTAGCACCCGCCGCACGGTTTACGTCGAGTAGTCTGGACGCCCAAGTGGCCTGATGAGCTCGGTGTACCGCAGCGCGGCGCTGTCTCGACCAGCGGCCCGATCTGCCGCAGCAAGCTTCCGCACCAGTGCGGACAGGATATACGGCTGTGCCCCCAGGGCATAGAGCCGGTCCACCGCGTGGTCCAAGAAGGCTTGGCGCTCCTCCTCCGTGAGCCCCCTCCCCTTCAGAAACCCGGCCGGGTCCGTCAGAAACCCTTCGAAGGGTCCGGAGTCCTCGTTGTGGGCTAGCGCCATAATCGCCTTGTCGACCTCGTACCGGCTCATTGCTTGCCTCCGTCCAGGTCCCACGCGAAGAAGGGAACGCTCAGGATGTCCGAATGGACACATTCGGCGTGGTCCGCGGGCCGGGCGCCGGCCAGCCCCATAAGCGCCACGAAGTTCAGCACGCCGGCCGTGTAGTTGCCCGCCCGCATCATCCGCTCAGAGGTGAACTCCTTGAGCACCCCATCGACGTCGCCCTTTCCGATGTAGTCCACCGCGGCATCGTCGAACTCTGGATCGGGCGCTGAGCTGCCCGACCCTGTGGGCCCGCCTATCTCCAGGGAGAGATGGCCGGTGCAAACGACGCCCACCCGCAGGTCCTCTGGATATTCCGCGATGATTCTCCGCAGTTGGGTCCCAACCTCGAAAAAGCGCCGGGCCGGCGGGATCGGCGGGGCCATGACATTGCAGAAGATCGGGACGATGGGCAGGTCCGCCTCCGGCCGGACGAAGCTCAGTGGCACGCAGAACGCGTGGTCCAGCTTGTATTCGTCCGAGAAGGCGAAGTCCACCCCATGCTCGAACCCGCTCCGCACGATGCGCTTCGCCAACCCTACCTCGACCTTGGCCTCGTAGGACGGGATGCCGCTCTCTCGCTCCCACTTCCACGGTCCCGCCACGCGGTCCGCTTTCACCACCATGAACGCCGGCATGTTGTTCATGAAGACCTGGGACAGATGATCGTTTCCCAGGCACACCAACACGTCAGGGCGGGCTCTGGCCATGCGCTCTCGCATCTCGTGGACGGCTTCCTTCGCGCGCAGGATACCGGCGTTTTTCTCGTTGGGATCCCGAAATCGGGTCACATACGGCGGACTATGCGTGATGCCGATGAGCTCGACCAGCTTGGCCATCAGATTCCCTCCCGCGCATCCTCAAAGGGTTCCTATGGCGTCCCCGCCACTAACGCAAATAGGCACCGTCCGTTCAGCGTATCCTAGCACCGCGCCTTCATCTCCGTCAGCGCCGCCCACTCCGCCTCGGTCGCCGTGAGAGATGATGCCACCGAAGTCGCGATAATATCCTGCTCCGGCTCAGTTGCGCCGAATGCTAATCTTGCCTTGTGCGTTTTGAGTGGGGCACGGCGAAGGCTGAGGCCAATCTCGCCAAGCATGGCGTCTCGTTCCAAGAAGCAAGTTCCGTGTTTGGCGACCCCCTGGCGACAACGGTCCAGGATGACGAGCATTCCACCGAGGATGAGGAGCGGCTTCTGACCACCGGGTTGTCGAATCGAGGCAGAGTAGTCATTGTGTGGCACGTCGAGAGCGCGGAAGGTATTCGGATCATCGGGGCGCGCGGGGCGACGTCCAACGAGCGGAGGGTTTATGAGTCAGGAGAATAGGGCTGAAGCAGAGGAAGAAATGAAGCCCGAGTACGACATCCGCGGAGGCGTCAGAGGCAAGTACTACGGCCGCTATCAGCAAGGGACAAACGTCGTATTGCTCGAGCCGGACGTGGCGGCCGTGTTCCACGACTCGGAGTCAGTAAATCGCGCATTGCGGGTGCTCATTCAGGCCGCTCGAACGCAGGCAGGGTAAATCGGAGGTTGGAACCTTGGTCAGCAATGCTGCGGACAAACGACTCGCTCCAGTAGGAGAGGCGGCGATTCTCCTTTCGGTACAGCGCCGCACTTTCGGCATTGGATGCTGCGAACCGTTGCCACCTGTCCTCAAAGGCAGCACTCGTCAGGGGGTCCGGGTATAACTGTGCAAGGTCCAACTCGCATTCGAGAAGGCCAGGGCTTACTTCATTACTCTTCAGGACGGGCATCTATCGTTAGGGAATCACTATCATGAAATAGAATCTGCTCCGTTCTGACGTGCGGTCCCGCCGTACTCTCCAATCATTACGATGATGTTGTGACCGTGATTGTCACCTTGAGGGTGGCCAGGGTCACCAGCCGTAGCGGGCGTGGTGGTAGGCGAGCCATTCGGTCAGGACGGCGTCCAAGCTCTCGGCCCGTAGGCTAGCGAGTACCTCTTCGGGGCTTAGCATCGCGAACATGCCTGGTCGTTGGAGCGTGGCGCAAACCACATCTTCAACCGATGTGAAAGGAAACCGCCCGGCTAGCGCTAGCGGCGTTGTCGCCGCCGGTTTCCTGTAGTCCTCGTTCCCTAAAGGACAAACGACAACGACCCGCGCCTCGTCCACGTGGATATCAGGTGTAAGCCCCTTCCTTTCCACCTCGCGCGCCAAGAGCAGCAGCCGCATGATCTGGTAGTACGGTTCGAACAGGAAGTGCTCGAAGGGAATGGTCTGCTGGAATGGCGAGTCTGGATCGCTGTAAAGGTGCAGGTATCGATTTCGACGGGTTATGCCAGCCCGACCGACGCTCTTGTCCTCCGATCGCAAGTACTCCTCGCAATATTTCCACTCGATCAGATAAGCCCGAACCCGGTTGCCCCCGGTGCGTGCCACGATTACGGCGTCGACGCTAGTCTGGTTGGCGCCCCTTGTGACAGCACCACCTTCGAGAGGGTGTTCCCAGCCGACCCATTCGAACTCGACCAGGGAAACCCGGCCCTCCTGGTCCACGATTGGCAGGACCTCGGTCGCATCTTTATCCAGGCACTTGATGAACCTCAAGAGTCCGCCGTCCACCAACGAGAGAGGCAGGAGAAAGTTCACACAGGACACTTGGGACGACGCTAAGTTGCGAGTGGGTCCTCTGTAGGTGGGATCAAGTGGGCGGTCTCCGCTTCGTGCGTTCGTCCACCACTTAATCCGTCTGTCCTGAAAAAAACTCAGCGCTCCCCCGGCACCCCGGATTACGGGATAGAGGTTCTCAACCTCATAGCCATGGGCGAGCAGATGTCCATTCCGGAGACCGACGGGGTCATCGGGGCTCTGCGCTGTGGCACTCAAAGTCCGACGGAACAGCGCCTGCTGGCGCCTCGCTAGCAACCCAAAACGCTGCGCTATGCCAGGTAAGTGGTCAGTGTCATGAACGGATATTTCCGGCTGCCCCACTTTCTCTTACTCCTGCACGACCCGAGGTCCCTCTGACTTAGTACCATCCCACATTAATACGATATTGTATATTTGGGCGACCTGTGGTATGCTCTTCCCTGCGTACGGCGGGAGGAGCACGTGCCGAGAAGAAGTCCCTTCGTCATCGAACTCGCACGCACCGAACAGGAAGCGCTGGAGGCTAGAAGCCGAAGATATACAGCACCGTATCGGGATGTCGTCCGAGCCAAGATCGTGCTCATGGCCGCCCAAGGCCTGGAGAACAAGACTATCGCCAGCCGACTCGACCTCCCTGTTCAGATCGTCTGCAAGTGGCGCAAGCGCTTCTTCGAGCAACGCTTGGCCGGACTCGAAGAACGCTCGCGCACCGGCCGCCGCCCGGTTTTTCCCCCCAGAGCTGCTGATCGCGGTCAAGGCCATCGCCTGTGAGTTGTCCACTCGTCTCGGGCTCCCGTTCTCCCGCCTCCACGTGCCCGACATCCAGGCCGAGGTGGTCCGCCGTGGCCTGG
>CAZPYZ010000216.1:0-4934 GCA_964590215.1 uncultured Dehalococcoidia bacterium
ACATGGCCCGAACCGATGGTGAGGAGAAAGAGTTCTTCGTAGTGGGGGTCGAGCATCCCGATCTGACCATCAAGTCGGCGGTGGACCCGGACATCAAGCCGCCCAACGCGTTCGCGATGCGGGGTCATTCGGTGGGCGGCTACGGGGCGGTGACCACTCTGAAGGTCATTGCGGTCATCGTGGGAGATGTCTTCGGGTTCCATGTCCAGGCCTCTCCCAAGTACGGTTCGGAGAAGAAGGGGCTCCCCACCAACACCTATCTCACCATCGGCAGCGAGAAGATCCGCGCCCACCAAGAACTGCGGGACGTGGACTTCGTGCCCCTGGCCAACGCCAATGCCTTCAACCTGGGCAACCCCCTGGTCGGGCTGAAAGAGGGAGGGGTGCTGTTTGTGCAAACGGAGCAGACCACGCCGGAGGGTCTGTGGTCGGAGCTCCCGCTCTTCGCCAAGAAGATCATTAAGCGAAAGAACATCCGAGTTCTGGGGCTGGACAACGTGAAGATCGCCCGGGAGGAGGCGCCGACCCCGGACCTGATCCAGCGCATGCAGGGGATTGTGCTGCTGGGGGTCTTCCTGCGCAGCACCCCCTACCAGCGAGATCTGGGCATCAGCGACGAACGCCTGTGGGAGGGCGTTGTCGAGGCCCTGCGCCACTACTTCGGCCCGCGCCGAGGCGAGCAGATCGTGCAGGATAACCTGCGCATCGTGAAGCGTGGCTACAACGAGGTGATGGAGGTCCCCTGGGACCTGGTAGAGGGTGACACCTCCGTGGATGTGGCAGGGGAGGACAGCCGCGCCCAGGTGGAGACTACCAACCTCTTCTTCGTGTAGTCCGCAAACGTTTCCCCTCTCCCCCTGGGGAGAGGGTTAGGGTGAGGGTCGGAGGGGGTCATGGACCAGAGCATCAGGGAAGAACTGCCGGGCCTGTCGGGATTGCAACGGCCCCCGGTCCTGGACGCGGAGGAGTTTCGCAGCAGGGTGGTTGGGGCCTACAACAGCGGTATGGCCGAGCTACGCCTGCCCGCAGATCGGGAGGTGGCGCGCAGCTTCATCCCAGCGGGGACCGGCGCCCTGCGCGACTTCAGTTACCTGGCGCCGGAGATCCCCCGTTTCATAGCCGACAAGTGCGTGGGCTGCATGGACTGCGTGACCCAGTGCCCCGATACAGCGATCCTCGCGAAGGTGGTTAGCGAGCCCGTCCTGGAAGAGCATCTGGCCCTGGAAGAGGACGCCGAACAGCGGGAGGGCTTGCGGGCCCACTTTGTCCAGACTACCAAGTACTACGAGGTACCCAAACGCCGCGGCGGCCAGGGCGGCCTGTTCAGCATCTTCATCGACCCCACCAAGTGCAAGGGCTGTGCCGAGTGTGTGGAGGCCTGCGGCTCCCACGCGGCTCTGGAGATGCTTCAAAAGGGAGGCGACGTGGTGCCCCGCTATCAACGGGACTTCACCTTCTTCCAGTCCCTACCGGAGACGCCTAAGGAGTTCATCAACGAGCGCGCCCTGGTGGACATGATGCTGGCCTCGGATGCGCTCCTCTACACCGGCGGCGCGGGCTCCTGCATGGGCTGTGGCGAGGCCACCGCCCTGCGCATGCTCATGGCGGCGACGGGCTTCGTCCACGGTACCAACAGCTTCGGCTTTGTGGCGGCTACCGGCTGCAACACCGTCTACGGCTCGACCTATCCCTACAACCCCTTCAAGGTGCCCTGGACCAACTCCCTGTTCGAGAACGCGCCCACCGATGCCATGGGCGTCCGGCTCAGGTGGGACCAACAGGGCTGGCAGGACAAGAAGCTGTGGGTCATCGGGGGCGATGGGGCCATGTACGATATCGGCTTCCAGTCCCTCTCCCGTATGCTGATCTCCGGGATGGACATCAAGGTGATCGTCCTGGACACCCAGGTGTATTCCAACACCGGCGGCCAGACGTCCCTGGCGTCCTTTATCGGCCAAGAGGCCAAGATGTCTGTTTTCGGCAGGGCCATCAAAGGGAAGACGGAACGGCGCAAGGAGCTGGGGCTCATCGCGCTCATGCACCCAGAGGTCTTCGTGGCCCAAGTCATCTGCTCCAACCCCAACCATTTCTACAAGGCGGTGATGGCTGCCAACGAATTCCCCGGCCCTGCGATAGTAATCTGCTACACCACGTGCCAGCCGGAGCACGGAGTGGGTGACGACATGGCGGCGCGCCAAGCGAAGCTGGCCTGCGACAGCCGGGCCTTCCCCATCTTCATTTACGACCCCCGCAACGGAGACACCATCCAGGAACGCCTGGACCTGGGAGGGAACCCGGCCAGGGACCGGGACTGGTTTACGAACCCGAAGACGGGTGAGCCGCTCACCTTCATCGACTTCGCCCGGAGCGAGCTCCGGTTCGCCAAGCAGTTCGATGCGGATGGGAATCCTTCGCCCACGCTGCTCACAGCCTGCCAGGAGCGCCTGGACAACTGGCATGTTCTCCAGGAGCTGGCCGGAATCCGCAAGCCGCCCGCGAAGGAGCGTCCCCGCTAGACCGCGCTCGATGGTCGTTGGGGCCCCAGTCAGCGCCAATGGCCCGGGCCATACTGCACCACATAAGGGTGCGCCGCGATCCATCTAGCGGACCCCGTCGAAGCGCTCTCCTTCACCAGCCGGTCTTTCCCGCACGCCAAGGTAGTGCTCGACCGCCTGTGCATGTCGCGCAGGGCATGACGTGGGCAGGGAGTAAGGCGGCACTGCCGGTTTCCACGCCTTCCCGAAGTTATCGTCCCACACGACCGCGAGGGAATCAGTGCAGAAGGCATCGTCGTGAGCGGCGACTCCGAGGAGGAGCTCATAAAGCTAGCAGACAGCAACCCCGATGCGCTGCTCGTGATCGCGACCCACGCCCGGGGCTGGCATAGCTCACACGCTCCTCGGGAGCGTAGCCGAGCGGGTGGTTCGCAGCCTTGGGGCCCCTGTGCTGGTACTCCGCCCAGGGAGCTGAGGAAGCGGAGTAGAAGGCCGTTACCGGGCCCGGCCGGGTTGGGGGGACGGACGATACCTCCTGGATCCATCCCGCACGATCATCCCGTCTCCGCAGCGAATCTCCCCCTTTCAAGCTGAAGCCGTGCCCGCAGGTGTGATAGCCGGGCGAAGCTACAAGTTCGGAACGCGGGCGCCAGCGCGCTATCTCACCCGCGTGAAAAGGCCCCATTCCGGAAGTTTGGTGCTGCGGGTTGACCGCAGGCGCAGGGCCTACTCGTTCGGGTAGGTTAAAACCCCTCCAACGGGGGGTGGTGACTCGGCGGGTGGCGGTTACCCTGCTCGTGTGCCCGCCCGCCGGTAGCAACAAAGCAGGAGGGGCTTGCTCGGGCAACTGGCGAGTCGCCGCTAGTAGCTGCACAACGAATGGAGAATGCGCATGAAGAAGTTCTGGAGCCTCCTAGCCGTCGCGGGGTTGGGGGCGCTGGCCTGCGGCCCCGTCCAACCCCCTGCGCGCCAGGACCAAGCCGGAGGCGAGGCGCAGCCCAGGTTCGGCGGGGTGCTGACCACGGCCATGGAATCGGATCCCAACGATTGGGACATGCGCACCCAGGGAAAGACGGGCGTCAACGCCGAGGTCCACGGCCTTGCCTACGAGACGCTGATCCGGTTCAAGAATGGGGTAGAGGCTGACTTCGCTTCACAGATCCTGTTGCCGCGGCTGGCGGAGAAGTGGGAGGTATCGGCGGACGCCAAAACCTTCACCTTCAGCCTCCGCAAAGGCGTGAAGTGGCAGAACCTGCCGCCCGTAAATGGCCGGGAGTTCACCGCTGCGGACGTCAAGTGGAGTGTAGAGTACTACACCGCCACCGGCCCCTTCGCCGGGAAGCTGAAGGGCGTGAGCCAAAACGAGTCCTTCTTTCAAGGATTGGAATCAATCCAGACTCCGGACCCGTACACGGCGGTCTTGAACTTCAATGATGCCTACGCACCGTTCATCTACTACGCCGCCTCCCAGTGGGTGCCCATCGCTGCCAAGGAAGTCTATGAGCAGGACGGACATCTCAAGGACACCCTCATCGGCACCGGCCCTTTCATTTTCGATAAGGAGAGTAGCCGGAAGGGCACCGCCTGGATTGCCAAGAAGAACCCCGACTACTGGAACAAGGAGGGCATCTACCTGGACGGCATCCGCCGGCTGGTCCTGCCCGAGATCGCGACTGAGCAGGCGGCGTTCCAGACCAAGCAGCTGGACGTCCGCAAGATCCTCTTCGCCACCGATGCGCGCCAGAGCATCGCCGCGAACCCCCAGGCGAGCGTCTACAAGTACGAACAGCCCATTGGGAACGCCCTGCTGATCTCCCAGCGGCGGGGCGGCCCCGCCGCCGACGTGCGCATCCGCCGGGCCATCTCTCTGGGGCTGGACCGGGCTGAACATAGCAGGGTGCTTTACGGGGGGGAGGCGACCCCGTTCGCCGCGGGCGCCTGGCCCGGGCTCTTCACCGATGCCGAGATCAAGGAGATGACCAGGTACGACCCGGACCAGGCAAGGAAGCTCATCGCGGAAGCCGCCCCCAAGGGCGTCGACATGGAGATGATCGTCACCAACACGGATGAGTTGACCCAGCAGGAGCTGATCCAGAGCCAGCTCAAGAAGATTGGCGTGAACGTCAAGTTCACGGTGCTGCCCCGTGAGCAGCACCGCCCGCGGTTGTACTCCGGTGACTACGACTTCTACCGGAACTCCGGTGGCGGCCTGCTGGGGCCCGATGCCGATACTTCGCTATTCGGAGAGTTCCACAGCAAGTCCAGCCTGAACTGGTCGCAGATCAAGGACGAGGAGCTGGACAAGCTGCTGGTCAACACCCGGCGAGAGGTGGATCCGGCCAGGCGCAGGGAAGCCATGCGGGCCGCAGCCATGCGGATCAACGAGATGGCTTGGGACCCCGGCATCGTCTTCCCGGCAAACTGGGGGCTCTCTCACCC
>CAZPYZ010000216.1:5034-7096 GCA_964590215.1 uncultured Dehalococcoidia bacterium
CTGGTGCGGGACCGGAGGGGAAAGATCCACGTCTATCTCAATACCTGCCGGCACCGGGGGATGAAGGTATGCCGCTATGACCAGGGGAACGCTCTCGTGTTCACGTGCCCCTTCCACGCCTGGACCTGGGACACTGACGGGCGCCTTGTGGGGGTAGGGCACCAGAAAGAGGCGTACGGCGCGGACTTCGACAAGAGTCAGTGGCCGCTGCACGAGGTGGCCCAGCTGTGCAACTACTACGGGTCGATCTGGGCCACGTGGGACGCCAAGGCCCCATCCTTCGAGGACTACCTGGGCCCCATGGGCCCCAGCGTGCGGCATTGCTTCCAGAGCTCAGGCGGTGAGGACAACGGCGTGGAGGTGTTCATGCCCATCATGCGCTGGCGCATCCCCACCAACTGGAAGTTCCCCGCCTTCAGCTTCGCCGGGGACAGCACCCACGCCGCCATGACCCACCTCTCCGTCAACGCCGCGGCGATTGGGCCACAAGGAGCCAGGGAGGGTGGCGCCCGCCATCCTCTGCGGGCGGCATTCCCCAGGTCAAGCCACGAGATGGTCGCCACGGAGTACGGCCACGGCGGCCACATGACCATCTATCACCAGCCCGGCGTCCCCCCGCATAGAGACAGCTGGGACCGGGTGCCGGGTGCGGACGAGTACTTCCGCCGGGCGAGGGACAGCAAGGCGGCGAAGTACGAGGGCCAGTACCTGCCGCCTGGGGGACAGGGTGGGGGCCACTTCAACATCTTCCCCAACGTCACCATCGATTCATGGCGGATCCTGCACTGGCACCCCCTTGGGCCGGGGGTCACGGAAAGCTGGCGCATCTTCCAGGTGGACCGAAACGCCCCCCAAGACGTAAAGGACGGAAAGCGCCACTATGCCATGCGCTACTGCGGCCCCATAGGCTGCACCGAGTCGGACGACATGGAGAACTGGAACTACGCCTATCCGGCCAGCAAGGGCGCCATGGCGCAGAAGCTCGACTACCCCTTCGTCCAAGGCCTGGGAAAGGCGCAGCCGGACGAGCGTGTCCCGGGGTTCGTCGTCCTCGGCACCACCATGGCCGAAGAGAATCAGCGCGCCCGGCTGCGGCGCTGGCTGGAGTTCATGGAGGCCGGGTCCTGGGACGACATCTTCCCGGTAAAACAAAAGTAATGGTGAGGGAGGAAGGCGATACGGTGACAACAGAAGGGAGTGGCCGGAAGTTCATGACCCCTGCGGGAAACCCGCTGCTGCGGGAGGCGCCGGTAGGGACCAGACTCTCCCTCCGGGACGGCGCGCTGGTGGAGATCGTCGGCAATCCGGGAGACGGGGGATGGGTCAACGTGCGCTATCTGGAGTCCCCCGCCGGCGCTCCCGCCGTTGGCGAAGAGGAATGGGTGTTCTTCGCCGACGTCAAGGAGGTAGTCGAATGACAACAGCAACCAGCGCCATCTCGCCCCAAGTCCTGGAACGGCTCGTCCTCAAGGACGAGGTCGAGCAGTTTCTCTACCACGAGGCCGCGCTGCTCGATGAGCGCCGCTACGAAGAATGGATCAACCTCATGGCCGATGACATCCATTACTTCATGCCCATCAGGAGGAACGTCAAGTTCGGGGAATGGGAGTATGAGAACTCGGACCCAGCGTCCGAGATCTCGTGGTTTGACGAAGGAAAGGACATCCTGGAAGGGCGGGTGCGACAGTTGATGACCGGCGTGCATTGGGCTGAGGAGCCTGTGTCCCGCATCCGCCACATCATCTCTAACGTCCGGGTCCTGGAGGTTCAAGGCGATGAAATAGTAACCTCCGACAATTTCTTCGTCTGGCACAACCGGCTGCTGGAGGAGGTAAACCTCTTCGCGGGCCGGCGTGACAATGTGCTGCGGCGCGACCCGGAAACGGGATTCAAAGTGGCCAAGCGGACGATCCTTCTCGACCAGAGCGTCCTGCTGGCCAAGGTCGTCACCTTCTTCTTCTAGGCTAGACAAAGGAGGTTGTAATGGTAGCCATCTTGAGAGCACGAGGGGACCGGTCAATCAGGTCGTTCATCGACCCTGAGAAGGGGACGATCAGCCGGG
>CAZPYZ010000217.1:0-7073 GCA_964590215.1 uncultured Dehalococcoidia bacterium
TGGGCGCTATCCTGCCGACGCTGGCCCACCTTATCGGACCTACGTCCCGGCTGTCGATCCCGACGGCAACGACACCGCTGGAGTTCGCCTGCCGGACTTGACGGTGCCCGTGGCCGCGTACACCGGCTGGAATCCGCGCGATCCTGAAACGGGTGGCGTCGGGCAGATCATCAGCATGCAGGGCTCCACGTTCCCTTTCCCGAGAGATGAGATCCTCAGGCGGTACAGGAACCTGGACGGCTATCTCGCGAGAGTCCGGAAGGCGGCGGAACAGCTGGCAGTTCAGAGGTATCTGCTCCCCGAGGACATCGAGGTTGTATTGGAGGCGGCCCGACAGCGGTACGAGGCGTTTACACGATGATCCGCACGCGTGTCTGCGACCTGCTGGGAATGGAACATCCCATGATGCGGGTGCCAAGGTCATGCACATGGTGTCTCAGGTCCCTGAGGCGGTGCGGGCGGCAGAGTCCGGAGCAGACGTGATCGTGGCGCAGGGGACGGAGGGAGGGGGGCACGTCGGCGTGATGGGAACACTGGCCCTGACGCCGCAGGTGGCGGACGCCGTCGCGCCCGTGCCGGTGCTCGCGGCGGGAGGAATCGCAGATGGGCGCGGCCTGGCGGCGGTCCTGGCGCTGGGTGCTCAGGGGGCGCTGCTGGGCACCAGATTCATCGCCACCGTCGAGGCGCCGCAACCCCAGTGGGTGAAGGACACGATCCTGGCAAGCGACGGTCATGACACAGACCTTACGGAGATACCGGACATCATCAACGGGCGGGTCTGGCCGGGCGCGTTCGCCCGGGTGTGGCGCAATGACCTGATCAGAGGTTGGTCCGGGAGGGAGTGGGAGGTGCGGCAACGGCAGCGCGAGATCGCGGCAGAGGTCATGAAGGCGAGGGAAGCAGGGGATGCCCAGAACGTGCCGTTGCTCTTTGGACAGGACGCGGGGCTGATCCACGCCATCGAGCCGGTTGGTGAGCTGATCGCCCGCATCGTGCGTGAGGCGGAAGCGGTGATCAGAGGGTTACAGAAGGGTTAGTACGTCACCCAGAGAGTGGATCACCCGTGGCCAGGGCTCCCGGTAAGGGTCGCGAGCCTCGTCCCCGGGCCAACTGATGCGCACGGCGTGGAGACCGGCCTCCGTGGCGCCGGTGAGCTCGCTGCTCTCGCCGTCGCCCACGTAGAGACACTGCGACGCGGGAAGTCCGAGGTGGTCCAGGGCCAGGTGGTAGATGCGGGGGTCGGGCTTCTTGAAGCCGGCGGTACAAGAGAACACGGGGACGTCGATGAGGGGCGCAAGGGCAGTCTCTTCCCAGAGCGCCGGGACTTCGCTAGAGCAGTTGCTGACCAGACCCACGTGATAGGCGCGCTGTTTGAGGCAAGCCACGGTCTCCACCGCGCCCGGCCGCAATGCCAGGGCCCGCCGCGTGACCGCGATCCGCGCCCCTACGGCGACCTTGATCGCTTCCGAGGCCGGGGTCACACCCAGCAGGGAACAGACCTCTTCGATGTTGGCCTGCATGGTGGGGTAAGTGCCTGCGGTCCGCTTCTCCGCGGTTTCCGTCCAGGCGTGGGCGAGGTCGTCCACGGAGACGCCGAGAGCGCCGGCCATCTCACCCTGGGTAATCCGCCAGCCCTCCGGCGTGAAGTTGTCCGTCAGGGTGCTGAAGAGGTCAAAAATGACGGCGTGGAACCTTGTCATAGGGCACCCGTCGCTACACCAAACCTGCATCCCACTTCCTTACTTCGTCACTCCCCTCTCCGGTTTTACCCGCGCTCTTCTCGCCGCGCCTCATTGAGCGCGCGCAGCACTGCGGTAAATCCATGGATCAAGCAGTATCGGAGATGGAGCCACTCGGTGTGGGTGAGCTTATCTGCAACGAAGTCCATTTGCAGGGGGCCTTCGATAACCCCTTCGATCGCGTGGACCAGCTCAGGGTCATGATTGTGGAGCCGCTCCATGTCTTGCGCCAACGTCTCTGACTGGGCAGGTGGGGCCAGGCGGCCAAACTGTTCGATCTCTTTGAACACACTTTCCGTCACGGCTTCCGAAATCACGGGAAGCAGGTCGAACCGCTCTTCCGATGGTGTCGTCATCGTCACATCCCTCCCCCGATAAGCCGCAATCAGATGGCGCAGCGGTCATCCCGCAAGTATAATCGCTCAGGTTGGCCTGGACACCGATCCGTCTCGTCAGGAGAGGCGGGAAGCATACGGAGGCGACGATGCTGAGCGTAGCGGACAACGAACTTCTGACCAGGGTTGGGCCGGCAGCGCCGATGGGCGACTTGCTCCGCCGGTACTGGCATCCCATCGCCGCCGTCGACGAGCTGGAGGACAGCCCGTTCCGGACAAAGGAGGTCCGGGTCATGGGGGAGGACCTGGTACTGTTCAGAGACCGCAGCGGGCGGTTGGGGCTGATCGAGAGCCGGTGCTCCCATCGGCGAGTGAACCTCGCCTATGGCGTGGTGGAGGACGATGGCCTGCGCTGCCAGTATCACGGTTGGAAGTTCGACCACTCGGGCGCCTGTGTGGAACAGCCCTTCGAGGAAACGGTCCGGCCGGACGGCCGGTTCAAGGAGAAATGCGGGCTGAGGGGTTACCCCGTGGAAGAGCTATGCGGCCTCATCTTCGCATACATGGGACCTGCTCCTGCCCCGTTGCTGCCCCGCTGGGCACCCCTGGTGTGGGACAACGCGGTGCGGGATATTTGCGTCACCGAACTGCCGTGCAACTGGCTGCAATGCCAGGAGAACTCCCTGGACCCCGTTCATACCGAGTGGCTTCATCGCTACTTCGGTACCTACGCGAAACACCTGACCAAGGGCCAGACGCCGGACTTCAGCAAGGCGCAGCATCACATCAAAATCGGATTCGACGTCTTCGAGTACGGCATCATTAAGCGGCGGGTGTCTCTGCCCAACGACGAGGACCATGACGAGTGGAAGGTAGGCCACCCCATCCTCTTTCCCAACATCTTGCTGGTGGGGAGTCCCGACTCAAACACCATGCAGTTCCGGGTGCCTATCGACGACACCAGGACCTTTCACGTCTCGGTCTACACGTGGAGGGCGGCGCCCGGAACCACCGCGCCAGTCCAGGACACCATTCCATCCCGACAGGTCCCTATTTTCGACGAGAACGGCCGGTTCATCGTCGACATCCAGTTCAACCAGGACTACATGGCCTGGGCCACCCAGGGGGACGTCGCGATGCGGAACCTGGAGAAGCTAGGGGAGTCGGACAAGGGGATCATCCTCTTCCGGCGCATGCTAAAGGAGCAAATCCAGCGCGTCCAGGAGGGAGAGGAGCCTACGATAAATATCTTCCGGGACCCGGCGAAGAATGTGTGCTTGGCGGCGCCCATTGAGCCGAGCCGGAGCTTCACCCGGCGTGGCGCGACGACCTACGTGCCCCAGGAAGCGGGCTACAGCCGGGATGGGGACAAGATCGAGGCGACGATGCAGACCTGGCTCCCGTCCGAGCGGAGCGCGGTGCGAGTATAACGGCGCGAGGCTTCAACCCGCCTTCAGGCGTGCTGGAAGGCCTGCTCCACCAACGTTGCATGGCGGTTCTATGGTGCGTCAAGCATGACTGCAATGAAGCTGGAAAGCGCAGGCACCGTGCCGGCTTGGGAGCCGGTGCAGGCTGGAAGCCTGCGCTCTGGTGGCTCGCGTTTTCGGTGCTTGGGCTCTACCCTTGAAAGCCCCGGCCGGGTGCTCTCAACACCGCCGAACGATAGCGCGTGGTTGTCCACACTTCGGGGCTCCAGAACTCCTGCACCGCGTAGGCCCCGTCTGCCCCACGATAGATGGCCCAGTGATAGTGGCGTACGGGTGACGCCGCAGGGTAGTACCCAAGCCGCACACAACGGCCGAGAATCTCATTGGCGTCGTACGCCCACCAGTAGCGTTTCGCGTTCTCCTGTCGGGGAGCTGGCAGTTCCTCGCGGAAGAGCCGATTGAAGGTTTCGACGAACCTCCCCGCCTGTCGGGCGAGGTGTTCGTCGACCTCCCACAAGTATTGTGGCTGCGACGGTTCCAGGGGGGCACCCAATGCGACGGCGGCGTAAAGCACCACCGACTCGCGCAGGGCAGTGAGAACCACCGTATCCTGAGCCAGGGCGGCGAGGCCTACGAGGGAGATGTCATCCGTCTGTTGGGCGATGGCGAACGCGGCGACCGTGAGCCGGGTCACCGTCCATTCGGGAAACGTGCCTTCCAATGCCTGGGACAGCGCATCACGCCCGGACGGGAGCAGCTTGCTGCTGTGCTGCGGACGGCCATACAGGGGTGCAGACGTGACTTCCCACAACCGTTGGAGCTCCGGTAGTGTGGACACCGCAGACGACCGCTCCTGATCGATCTCCTGGAGGGCTCTGAGCAGGCGAAAGTACTCGGTCAGCTGTTCATCCTCGGCGTAGTACCCCTCGACGGGCACCTTCGAAGGCGATGCCTGGAGCGCCTCCGCGACCCGTCGGGCACAGCTCAACAGCTCTGTGCGCTCATGTTCCTTCATTGCGTCGCGGTAGAGCTTGTCCAGGCCCAGTAGGAAGACCCTGTTGTCCACGACACGACGCTCGTACTGAGGCATTGTCCTCCCTCCCAATTCGCACTGCGCCTGGCCAAGATGGTGCCGGGTCCCTACTTGCGTCTCTCGTCGTCTACCTGGGGCATTCCCCCAACCTTATGCATGTCCAGAGCTGGACAACGGCATCGATTACCTCGGTACCAGGCACTTCCACCACCACCAGGTTGGCCCGCGGGTTTGCGCCATTGATGGGATCAATTGGTGGCCCCAGTAGCAGATCCGGGTCGGTCGGTCGAAAGCCGTGGCCCTTCAGGCGAGACTGCTGTTGGTCCGACAGCAGGAATCGCAGAAAGACGGCCGCCGCTTCCGCCTGCTCCGATGTAACCCATGGGGCGCCGTCAAGGACCGCAAAGGGATGTGTGGCAACGATGGTACCGTCTTGCGGGTACACTGCTACAATCGGCTCGGGAAGTGTGGGGCCGTATATCAGATTGTTCTCTATGATCTCCTTCTCGTAGCTGGTGCAGCCGTCCAGAAACGATGGGCCCCTCTCGCGCAGCCAAGTGCAGACCGTTTCACTTTTCTCATGGATAATCGGAGCAGCCCTGTTTACATCCAGCATCGCTTGCCCACAGCCGGTGCCGATGCGAACCTCGTCCACAGTGAGGCCGCTGGTCTTGTGAAGGCCACTGAAACAGTTGAGGGCCTGGGTGAAGGTGGCCGAGTTGGACCGGCCCACGTGGCCGTATCCGAATTTCCACCTGCCCCACTCGGGATGGCCCAGCGTGCCCCAGCCGTCAGGACTGGTCCCTAAGGTGCGGAGGCGGCGCCAGGTGCAATCGGGACCCGCTCTGGGCCAGCAACCCAGAGCCGTGGCCCGAGACTCCCACATGGCTATCACCAGAGGGGTCCTCACCAGGTCCGGCGCTTCGCCCTTCATGATAGCCTCACCGCCTGGCCAGGTTTCCTTTAGATTCAGCACCCATGACCGCTCAGCCGGCGAGGCGATGGTTGGCTTTATCTTACTGTCAAGGATGTCCCTGATCATGGTCCCCGAGCGGTAGTGGTCACGGAGACCGGGCCCTATTTCCTCGAAGATCACTTCAACCTTGATAGGCGTGCCATTAAGCGCGAGGGGCCTGCCTTTGAGCTGGAGGTTCTGATCGGTCTTCGAGGCGGCGTTGAAGTCTTGAATGGCCCAGTCGATCCACTCTTTCTTCACGCTGGAGTTCGCGAGGGTGATGTTGATGGGCTCCGGGGGCCACAGCACCCAGGCAAGAGAGCCGATAGCTGCTAAGGGAAAAGCCAGCCCCCAGAATGCAGGTTTGCGCCACACCGGCGGCACATGGCCTGCAGCTTGTTCTACAAGCCAGCGATAAACGCTCGTGCCCAAGAGCCGCGCGGGCAAGATGAACAGCCGTCTGGGAGGCGAGAGCCGCGCTTCCAGAAGCGCGGTCCGGAGGCTCGCCACGTCCGGAAAGCGTCTCTCCCTGTCAACCGCCAGGCAGCGATGGATCACCCTGGCCAGGTCTTTGGGCACACCCTTGGCATTGAGGAGGTTGGACAGTTCGACCTCTCGCGGGAACTTCCCGGTGAGCATCGCCAGCAGCAGCGCTCCTACCTGATAGATGTCAGTGCGCACGTCAGGCTCTTGCCCCGCCAGTTGCTCGGGCGCGGCCACATCCGGAGGGATAATCTCGATGGTGACCTTGCCCGCCGGCACATCCAGAAACCGCGCCACACCGAAATCGGTGATCACAGCTCGACGCCCTTCAGCCAGCCGGATGTTGCCAGGATTCAGATCGCGGTGCAGGACCCTGGGGTTGGAGCCGTGGAGCTCCGCCAGCCCATCACAGATCTGTACCCCGATTCCCACGGCCTCCTTGGGATCAAAGAGCTGGTCGCCCCGCACGTGCTGGTCCAGGCCATCGGGTATGTACTCGGTTACGTAGAAGGGCAGGAGGTAGTCACCGCTGCGGTCCTGGTGTCCCTCCTGGCCCCTCAGAGGATCGTCGAAGCGCCAGTACAGGTAACCCGTGTCATAAATCCTGATGATGTTCTTATGGTCGAAGTGAGCCACGATCTGGACTTCTCGAAGGAAGTGGGCGGCACGGTTGGCCCAGGCCCGCAGGTCCTCGCTGCTCCTGGAATGGGGAGGGTACAGCACCTTGGCGGCTCGAGGTTCGCCCTGGCTGCCCTTGGTCAGGTAGACCGCACCGAATCCGCCGAAGCCCACGACCCTTTCCAGCGGATAGCCATGGGCTTCGACGCCCACCAGCATCTCAGGCTCAAACCAGGCATGAACCACTGGCGGCATTGGGCTGGGCCTTTCTCCTCAAGTGCGCCTAAGACCGATCCAGCCTGGGCTTCATGCGATAACCCCGAAAGGGTGCGGAGTCGATCGCGTCCTCCCCGAGGAGGTGCGGCCTCAGGAGATCGTTGACCCTTTTCTTGCTGCGGGCCAAGGCCTGGTTAGCCGCAACCGGCGACTTGTCTGGATCTGGCCACAGCAGGTCCACCAGACCGTCGGTGGGATACCACCTGC
>CAZPYZ010000218.1:0-7070 GCA_964590215.1 uncultured Dehalococcoidia bacterium
CCTGCCGCCACAAGGGGATGAAGGTCTGCCGCTACGACGACGGCAACACCCTGGTCTTCACCTGCCCCTTCCACGGCTGGAGCTACGACACCGACGGCCGGCTGGTGGGGGTGGCCTTCTACGACGAGGCCTACAACAAAGAGCTGGACAAGAGCAAGTGGGGGCTGCACGAGGTCGCTCAGCTCTGCAACTACTACGGCTCCATCTGGGCCACCTGGGACCCCAAGGCCCCCTCCTTCGAGGACTACGTGGGCTCCTATGCCCCCAGCATCCGCCATTGTTTTCAGAGCAGCGACGGCGAAGACAACGGGATCGAGGTGTTCAACCCCGTCATCAAGTGGCGCCTCCCCACCAACTGGAAAGTCGCGGGGTTCAGCTTCGCCACCGACCACACCCATGGGGCCATGACCCACCGCTCCATCAACGTGGCTGGCATCGGCCCCCAGGGGGACAGAGAAGGCGGCAACCGCAGCCCCATACGGGCACCCTTCCCGGCCGATGACTACGTCGTTGGCGACCACAATCTCGGTCACGGGGGCGCCTACAAGATCTACCATCAGCCGGGGGTGCGGGAGTACAGAGAGACGTGGCTGGAGCCCGGCGTGGACGACTACTACCGGCAGACGCGCGACGCGAAGGCCAAGAAGTATGCCAACACCATCATGCCAGGGAACGGATGGGGCGGCGGCCACTTTGCCATCTTCCCCAACGTCGTCTTGGACCACTGGCGTATCCTCACCTGGCAGCCTCACGGCGTGGGTGTGACGGAGAGCTGGCGGACCTACCAAATAGATAGGAACGCCCCGAAACACGTGAAGGACGCGCAGCGGCATTATGTGATGCGCTACTGCGGGCCCACTGGCCTCACCGAGTCTGACGACATGGAGAACTGGAACTACGTCTTCCCGGCGAGTCTGGGTCCTATGGCCCGCAAGTTGCCGTACAATTTCGAGATGCAGATCGGGCACGGTCAGACCGATGACCGCGTGCCGGGTTTCACCCTCAGTAACGGCCGCGGGTCCGAAGAGGCCGCGCGGGCCCGCTTCAGCAGATGGCTCGCCTTCATGGAGGCCGGGAGCTGGGACGACCTCTACCCGGTGAACAAGAACGTCGACCACAAAGTGTTTCGATAGGAGGAAATTAGGAACTCAGGAAGGGAGGAAATGAGGTCTTCAGCCCCTGACTTCCTGATTTCCTTACTTCCTCACTTCCTTGAGGTGCGCCGGTAGAATTTCTCGCAAGGAGGGTATGCAATGGCCACGCGGACCAACGGCAACGGCAAGCAGGATCACGCCCTGCGTTCACTCTTCGACTTCGAGACCGGCCGGGTCAGCCGCGAGATCTACGTCAATGAGGACATCTTTCAGCAAGAACTGGAGCAGATTTTCGGACGCTGCTGGCTGTTGCTCGGCCACGAAAGCCAGATCCCCAATCCCGGCGATTTCGTCGTCACCCGCATGGGCGAAGAAGAAGTCATCATGGTGCGGGACCGCAAGGACAAGAAGATCCGGGCTTTCCTCAACACCTGCGTGCACCGGGGCATGAAGGTCTGCCGTTACGACGACGGCAATGCCCTTGTCTTCACCTGCCCCTTTCATGGCTGGAGCTACGACACTGATGGGCGTCTGGTAGGCCTCGCCTTCTACGACCAGGCCTATAAGGACAACCAGCTCGACAAGAGCAAGGTCAAACTCCACGAGGTGGGCCAGCTCTGTAATTACTACGGCCTGATCTGGGCCACCTGGGACCCCAAGGCCCCCTCCTTCGAGGACTACCTCGGGCCCTTCGCTCCCAGCCTGCGCCACGTGATGATGAGCACCGACGGCGAAGATGCGGGCGTGGAGGTCTTCAACCCCGTCATCAAATGGCGTCTCCCCACCAACTGGAAAATCCCTGCCTTCAGCTCTTCCACCGACCTCACCCACGCCGCGATGACCCACCGCTCCGTTAACGTGGCCGCTATCGGCCCCCAGGGCGACGTGGAGGGTGGCAACCGCTCACCGCTGAGGGTCCCCTTCCCCGCCAAGAAGTACACCATCGGCGACCATAACCTCGGTCACGGTGGCGGCTACACCGCCTACGAGCAGCCCGGCCTACCGGAGTACCGGGACACCTGGATGGAGGAAGGCGTAGACGACTACTACCGGGCGGCGCGGGAGCGCAAGGCCCAGAAGTTCGCCGACACCATCATGCCCGGCCACGGGCACGGCGGAGGCCACTTTTGCGTCTGGCCCAACGTCATCGTCGACAGCTGGCGCATCCGGCCCTGGCAGCCCCACGCGCCGGGCGTGGTCGAACGGTGGAGCATGTACGCGGTCGACAAGAACGCCCCCAAGTACGTGAAGGACGCCGAGCGCCATTACGTGATGCGCTACAACGGCCCCAGCGGGGTCACCGAGTCGGACGACATGGAGAACTGGAACTACGTCTACCCCGCCAGCCTGGGCACGCAAGCCAGGAAGCTCCCTTACTACTTCCGCAGCGGCATCGACCAGGGTTTTGATAATGACCGGCTCCCCGACGTGCTCTTCACCCATCCCATGACTGAAGAGTCCCACCGGGCCCGCTTTAGCCGCTGGCTGCAGTTCATGGAAGCCAAGAGTTGGGACGACCTTTTCCCCGTCAGGAAGAGCACCAAGGGTAACAATCCCTGGGGGAGCAAAGCCTAGGACCCGTCATTGGTTCGGAGGCGGGCGTTTGCCCCGGCCGAAGAAGCAGAATCGGGAAGGGGGCTGGGAAGAACAGCAACATGACCCAACAGAGCAGCAGTTATGACCCGAGCAGCACCGAAGCCGCCTACGCTTACCGGGATCTTCCTGAGGGAGCTAGGGTGACGTTAAAGAATGGGGCGGTTGCCGAAATCACCGGGAACCCGCGCGACGGCGCGTGGCTATTGATCCGGTTCATCGAGCATCCGGATCCCGCCATGGTTGGACAGGACGACATGGTCTTCTTCACCGACGTAGAAGGAGCACGCTAGGAGGCCCTGACCTCCTCGTTTCTAGAGTTCAGGGAAGGACGTGTACAGATGACCCTCACCACCAGCAATCCCCAACTCACCCTCGAGCGCCTGCTCCTCGAGCGGGAGGTCGAGCGCTTTCTCTACCACGAGGCGCAGCTCCTCGACGAGCGAAAGTACAGCGACTGGATAGAGCTGATCGCCGACGACATCCACTACTACATGCCCGTGCGCCGCAACATCAAGTTCGGCGAGTGGGATCGGGAGCTCACTGACCCCGACTCGGAGATCTCCTGGTTCGATGAGGGAAAGAGGACCCTGGCCGGGCGGGTCCGCCAGTTGAACACCGGCGTCCACTGGTGCGAAGAGCCCGTCTCCCGCTTCCGCCACATCGTCACCAACGTGAGAGTCGGCGAGGTAACGGGGGACGAAGTGCCCGTGAGGAGCAACTTCTTCTGCTACACCAACCGGCTCCACGACGAAGTGAACATCTTCGTTGGAGAGCGCCACGACGTCTTGCGGCGGGACCCCGTCACGGGATGGAAAATCGCCAAGCGCACCATCCTGCTTGACCAGAACGTCCTCCTCTCGAAGGTCATCACCACGTTCTTTTAATCCCCTGTCCCTTGATGGGAGAGGGTTAGGGAGAGGGTGATCTAATCCATGCCATCACGCATTGAATGGCGCACCAAGGGCGAGACGGACGACGCCATTCTCCGCTTGGCCGATGACCAGAGAACCGTAGGTCAGGCGACAGAGGCCGATCCCGCGTTGCTCCGTGACTTCCTGAACGACATGGTTGACCTCGACACGCGGCTAGCGGGGAAATCCGTCAAGGACGCCCAGCGCGACCCGGAGACCTGGGGGGACCTGGTCATGGCCCGCGCCCATACCGGCGAGATCCTCGATATGGACCCCGAACGTTTCTGGGACGGCATCTACCTCTGGTTCCGATCACGAGGGCTTGACCCCCATCACATGAAGCCGCGATAAAGGGGTCTCCAGCGTCTTCTAATAGTGGGGGAGAGCCCGAGCTGAGGAATTAGCAGTCAATGGTGGGCGATAGTTACAACACGAACCTTGCGGCTGAGTTTTATGTTCTTTCGATGCTGCACCGCCTCGGCGCGGAGGCCAATCTTACTCTGGGAAACAAGAAGTCCGTAGACATAGCGGTGATCCGGGGGGAGGGGGACTCCGTCACTATCGACGTTAAGGGTCTCGCCGGCAAGACCGCTTGGCCTGTCGACAACCTGGGAGAGCCTAGCGACAGGCATTTCATTGTGTTCATTTGTTTCCTTGGGAAAATCAAGGAGCCACATGTCGCGCCAGAAGCGTGGGTGATCCCATCCACGACAGTGAAGTCGTTCGTTTACGAGGCTCCCCGTGGCAGACGTGTAGTACAGCGCTCCAAGCTGAAGGCCGAGGCCGAACGGTTTAAAGATGCTTGGAGCTTGGTGACGGAGACTCCCGTTCCTGAATCCCACCTGGCGCTCGCGGAAGAACGGCTCGCCAATTATCGGCGTGACCCAAGCCGGGCTCGTCCCGCCCACGATGTTCTGGATCGCCTTGCAAACAGGTAGGAGTGCCCGAGTATCGGCTGCTCGCCGAGCCGGCTGCTGACCTCGATGTCGCGGCGACGTTCGATTGGTACGAAAATGAATCGGTCGGCCTCGGCGGCGAGTTCCTCGAAGAACTTCGGGCCGCGCACGACCGAATACTTGGCAACCCACTCGCGTACCAAGACCTGCGGTCCGGAATCCGACGCGTCCTGCTGCGGCGCTTCCCATACGCCGTGTACTTCACGATAGAGGGCGATGTGATCGTCGTTCTCGCGGTCCTGCATGTCGCCCGCGATCCCGCGGAATGGCAGCGGCGCAAAGCGTAGTCCTTTACACTTCACGATCTGGGCTGATCCGCCAGAGCTATTCTCGCGGGTCGTTTCTCGTTGCGGTCTAATCCGTGCGTGGGTACTATGGATGCGATGTACGAGCTGTGGGACTTGACCACGCGTAACGTGTCCGGGTTTTTCGACACGAAGGCCGGAGCCTTGAAGGCCGTTCGCAACGCTGCCAGGACCCACGGCCGGACCTACGCGGAAGCATTTAGCCTGCTCCACGAGGATGCGCGCGGCCGCTGTCGCGAGATATCCAGCGGGGAAGACCTTATCGAGCTAGCATTCCAGGCCGCCGAAAGCACGGGTCGCACACCACGCCCCGGTTAGCCGTCCTCAGGAGAAGCTCATGTCCAGAATCTTGCCTTTCGTCGCCTTGTTAGCACTCAGCCTCGCCTGCGCGGCTCCCCAGGCTGCGCCCAGTCCGTCAACGCAGGACGCCGCCCCCAAGTACGGCGGCACCCTCACCATAACCAGCGACACTGACCCCTTCGATTTCGACATGAGCTATGGGGGGAAGACCACCACCAACAGTGAGTCCATCGCCCTCGCCTACGAAAGCCTCCTCGCCTTCAAGGGCGGTCCCGACGTCGGGCACACCGAGAGCATCTTCGTCCCCGAGCTGGCCGAACGCTGGGAGGTCTCCCCCGACGCCAGGACCTTCACCTTCTACCTCCACAAGGGCGTGAAGTTCGCAAACCTGCCCCCAGTCAACGGCCGAGAGCTGACCTCCAGCGATGTCAAGTGGAGCTACGAGTACTGGACCCGCGGGGGGGAGTTCAAGAGCCTCCCCAAGACCCAGATCGACTTCATGTTCGAGGGCATGCAGACCATCGAGACCCCCGATTCCTACACCGTCGTGGTCAGGTTCCGGGACCCCTTCAGTCCCTTCCTCAGCTACGCCGCGTCCAACTGGAACCCCATCGTTCCGAAGGAGATATACGAGCAGGACGGGCACCTCAAGGACCGTATGATCGGCTCCGGCCCCTTCCAGCTCGATCCTGCCGCCTCCCAGAAAGGCACCCGCTGGACCTACACCAAGAACCCCACCTACCGGGACCCCACCTTCCCCTATCTCGACCAGATCCGCAAGCTGATCCTGCCCGACGACGCCACCGAGCGCGCCGCCTTCCAGACCCGCCAGCTTGACGTCCTCGGCTCCGGCCGCACCGGCTACGACTACTCCGGGGCGGTCGAGGTGAAGAAGGCGGCCCCCACTGCCGTCACGACCGAGTTCCTCCAGCCGAAGGCCTACCATGTCTACTTCACCCAGGCCAGGCGCGGCGTGTTCGATGACATCCGGGTGCGTCGGGCCTTCGCCCTCGCCATCGACCGCAATGAGGTCAACCAGGTGATGAGCGGCGGCAAGGGCGCCTGGGCCGCCACCGGCGGCTGGCCCGGCCTGTTCACCGACGAGGAGACCCGCCAGCTCATGCGCCACGACCCCGAGGAGGCCAGACGGCTCCTGCAGCAGGCCGGCTACCCCTTCGATACCGTCCTGGAGTGGACCAACGTCAGCGAGAGCAAGCTCTACAACGAGACCCTCATTCCCTTGGTCCAGTCCCAGCTCGCAAGGATCGGCGTCAAGTCCGAGCTCAAGCTCCTGCCGCGCGCCATCCAGCGTCAGAAGAAGTACGCCGGTGACTACGACCTCGACATGGACTTCGGCACCGGCGCCCTCGAGGCCGACTTCGACTCCCTCCTTTACGGTGGCTACCACACCACGTCGCCCCTCAACTGGTCTCACCTGAAGGATCCTGAGCTGGACAAGCTGCTCCTGGCCCAGCGCCAGGAGGCGGGCCTGGCAAAGCGTAGAGAGCTGCACCGGGCAGCCGTCGGCAGGATCGTCGATCAGGCCTGGGGCGTCGATATCATCTTCCCCGTCAAGATTGCCGTCTTCCAGCCCTACGTCAAGAACTACTACCTCCATTTCGCCCGCCACGACTCCCCCGCGCACGTCTGGCTCGATAAGTAGGCGCGCAGGCGATTCCACCCCCACAGCGTGCGCGTGGGCAGCCGCACAAGTGGTAAAGCGGCGCCAGTCCCGCGCCATGGGAGGCCTTCAGGGGACGGTTGGCTTGCAGGATCTCGATGCGCCGTACAACCGTCGAGAAGCTGCATGCATCATTCGAGCCACTCGCCGCGGCACGGAGTACGCGGGAGCAAGGGCGGACCTTATCGACCTGGCGTTCCGGGTCGCCAAACGCACGGGTCGCCCAC
>CAZPYZ010000219.1:0-7005 GCA_964590215.1 uncultured Dehalococcoidia bacterium
ACGGGAAGATCGTCGACGGTTCCGGGATCCCCGCCTTTTACGGCGACGTCGCCGTGGAGGGCGGCCGCATCGCTGAGGTAGGCAAGCTCAGCGCGACCGCGAAGCGCATCCTGAACGCGGAAGGCCGCGCGGTGGCGCCGGGGATCATCGACCCGCACTGCCACTACGACGCTCAGGTGGTCTGGGACCCTCTCTGCACGTACTCCCCCCACCATGGGGTCACGACGGTGGTCATCGGGAACTGCTCCCTCGCGATGGCTCCTGCTCATGAAAGGGACCGGGACGTCCTCGCCCAAATCCTGTCCCGGGTGGAGGCGATCCCTCTCGATGCCATCGAAGCCGGAGTGAAGTGGGACTGGGAGACGGTCCCGCAATACATGGATGCGCTTGACCGCCGTCTCGGGATAAACGTCGCCTGCCTCATCGGCCACTCCGCGGTGCGCCGCTACGTCATGGGCGAGCCGTCTCAGGAGCGTGAGGCGACCGAAGACGAGATCGCGACCATGAAGGCGATCATTCGGGAAGGGATCGAGGCGGGCGCCATCGGGCTTTCCTTCGAACGAAACCTCCGCCATTTCGACTACCAGGGCAGGTTGACGCCCACCAACCTGGCGTCGGACGAGGAGATCTTGTCCCTGGCACGGGTCGTCGATGAGGTGGGGCGAGGCGTGGTGCAGTACGGAGGTGATCGCGCCTTCGGGCCTGTCCTGGCTCAGTCCATCCATCAACCCGTCTTCTACACGAATATCACACAATCCGTCGTCAATCCCGACGCATGGCGGAAGTCCCTGGCCGAAGCCGAGGCACTGCAGCGGGAGGGGCGGCGCTCGTACGTGTTTGTGATGACGAGACCGGGCGACCAGCGGTTCACCATGAAGACGGCCCAGCACTTCGACCACATGCCTGAGTGGAAACGGGTGATGATGCTGCCTCTCGCTCAGCGCACAAACGCCTTCCGGGACCCGACTATCCGTGCCATCTTGCGGGACGACGCCAAGAAAGGCTTCCCTCTCGCCCGCTGGGAGGCGCAGCTCGTCTTCCGGCCGGTTCTGCCCAAGAACCAGGGGCTGACGGGCCGGAGCATCGTCACCATCGCGGCGGAGCAAGGCAAGCATGTCGTCGATGCTTTACTGGACCTGACCCTAGAGGAGAACCTGGAGACAGAGTTCGAGCGGCGAGAGGTCAATAGCGACGACGCGGCCATGGATACACTGCTGAACAGCCCCTATACCGTCATCGGCCAGTCAGACGGCGGCGCGCACGTGCTGTTCCGGACGGACTACAGCCAGAGCACCTATATGCTGGCTCATTGGGTGCGGGAGAAGGGGATCATGTCCCTAGAGGAGGCGATCCGGCGCATGACCTTCCTCCCCGCGTCTCTCTTCGGGCTCTATGACAAAGGCCTGGTCCGACCTGGGATGACCGCCGACCTGATGGTCTTTGATCCCGACACCATCGCGGCGACGGAGCCCGGCGAGGCCGACGACCTGCCCGCAGGCGCGCGCCGCCGCAAGCAACTGGCGGAGGGGATCCAGTGGACAGTGGTGAACGGAGAAGTGCTGATGGATGGTGGCGAGCACACCGGCGCTTACCCCGGTAAAGTCGCCCGCAGCGGCCGCGCGATGGCGTGAAGGTCTGCGGCTGCGGGCGTTGGCATGAGGACGGCTTTTGCCCCACCCTGCCTCGGTGGGAGGGAACAAGCCCGAAGCGTGAAAGGACCCCTTACTTCCTGACTTCCTAACTTCCTCACTTCCTGAAGGAGGCCCACATGCCCTACGACCTGGTGATCAAAGACGCACGGGTGGTGGATGGGACCGGCATGCCAGGGTACTCGGCCGATGTCGCGGTCCAGGACGGCCGGATCGCCGAGATTGGCAGCGTTTCGGGCGCGGCGCGCCGGACCATCCAGGCGGGAGGACAAGCGCTCGCCCCCGGGTTCATGGACCAGCACACCCACATGGACGCGCACCTGTTGTGGGACGCGGCGGCGCTGCCGCTGCCGGAGCACGGCGTGACCACGGTCATCACGGGGAACTGCGGGCTCAGCCTGATGCCGGCCAAGCCGGGAGATGAGGGCGCCCTCATGGGCACCTTTGTGCGAGTCGAGGCGATCCCCCGATCGCTGCTGGAGTCCCTGGAGTGGCGCTGGAGCAGCACGGCAGAATACCTGAAGGCCCTGGACGAGCGGCCTGGGGTAAACGTCGGCTCCATGGTCGGACACAACGCGATCCGGCAGTACGTCATGGGTGAGGATTCCACGGAGCGGGAGGCGACTCCCGAAGAGATTGAGGGGATGCGGCAACTGATGCGCCGGGCCATGCAGGAGGGGGCCATCGGCTACAGCATCAACCGCAACCCCACCCACTATCGAGAGGACGGGAAGCCCTTGCCCAGCCGCGTCGCCAGCGAGGAGGAGCTGTTGCAGGTCGCTTCGGTCCTCGGCGAGTTCAGCGCCGGGGTCATTCAGCAGTCGAGCATGCGCGCCTCCGACATGAGGGACATGGAGTGGGCAGCCCGCTTGGGAGATGCCTCCGGCCGGCCGGTCATCTGGAGTGGCGTCAACTTCCGCCCGGACAAGCCGGATTTCCATAAGCAGCAGTTGAGCCATCTAGAGGGGTATTTCCAGAAGGGATTCCGGCTCTACGGGAACACCAATATCGTCCCCTTCGTGAACCGTTTCTCGTTGAACACCGGCCAGTTCTTCGACACGCTGGCGAGCTGGCGCATGCTGCCCCAGGAGAGGCGGCCGAGGGCCCTCGCGGACGGCGCCTTCCGGGCTACTATGCGGGCTGAGATGGACGCGGGACTGGCGGCACGGGTGGGTAGCTTGAAGGTGAGTCAGGCGCGGCTACCAGAGCACAAGCACTTGGAGGGGAAGACAGTGGCTGAGGTCGCCCGGCTCCGCAATGCCGATCCCCTGGACGCGATGCTGGACGTCTCCCTGGAAGAAGGCCTGGAGATGGTGTTCCTCTCGGGCAACCCCATCGACGACGAGATGGGGGAGATTATCCGCAGCCCGTATACCATCGTCGGTCAGTCCGACGCGGGCGCCCACGTGCAATTCCTCTCAAACTTCGGCGTCTGTACCTCGCTGCTGGGACAGTACGTCCGGGAGAGGAAACTCGTCGGCCTTGAGGAAGCGGTGAAGGAGGTCACCTTCAAGGTGGCCTCCGTCTTCGGAATAAAGGACCGGGGACTGATCTGGCCCGGCTGGGCCGCGGACCTCGTCCTTTTCGATCCCGCGACCGTTGAATCCAAGGACCCCGAGGAGGCGGACGACTATCCCGGCGGGTTCCGGCGGGTGTTGCAGCACGCTCGAGGAGTCAGCCACACCATCGTCAATGGGGAAGTGCTCATCGAGAATGGGCGGCATACGGGGGCGTACCCCGGGCGGGTGATCCGGAACTCCGATTGCGAGGCGCGCATGTAGGAAGTGAACTGGGAGCTCCGCGGCCTACTGTCAGAAATTGAAACCATCGCTGTAGGCAGCGCGATCCGGAATATCGAGTGGCTGCGCCAGGAATTCGGTCGCGGGCGCTGGCGGAAGCTGAAGGGCATCGGAACGATCCGCCTCGCGGATGGGACCTCGTACCGAGCCGAGCTACACTGGTACGAGGCCCATGGAATCGGCAGAGAAGCGCATACTTGAGCCCTGGCATGAGAGACCGAAGAACATTTGTCATCTGTATCGAACGGGGCGATTACCGCTCCACGCTGGCCGTGGGGAAGGTCGATGCAGCCTTAGCCGATGCAATTGGCGAGGAGCACGGACTGATCCGAGTGATCGACGAAACGGAGGAGGACTACCTCTATCCGGCAGATTGGTTCATTCCCATCCGGCTGCCCGCCGCTGCTCGGAAGGCGCTCTCTGCAAAGGCCCACGCACGGGCCGTCTAGATATTCGAATACTTTCGACTCCTTAGGCCCTCTTCAACGAAGGTCGCCGCGAGGGCTGCCGGTGTCATCTTCAGGTCATGCGCCGCGGCCTTGAGGCGCTGCGCTTGCTCGTCCGTCAATTTCAGCTTTAATTCCTTGCTCATCCTACCTGTATTGGAGCCGGTTGCCCTACGCGTTCAGCAGCCCCTTATGCTTGAGCGCCCGCTCCAGCGCCGGCTGCATCTTCATGTCACGGAGCTCCGCGATCGCGAAGTCGAGGTGTTGCAACGCTTCAGACCTGTCCTCTGGGTAATGGGACAGCAGCAGCTCTGCGAGTTCGAGGCGAGTCAGGGCGATCTCGGGACGGAAGCGGACTCGCTCACAGACCTCCAATGCCCCATGGTAGTAGCCACGCGCCAGTTCCGCCTCCCCCAGCAGCGCGGCCGCTCCGCCCAACGAGCGGCCGATGTTGTACACCATGTTCGCCTCGGCATGAAGCAGTCCGGCGAGAGGCACCATACGGCGCCCCAGGACCGCACAAAGATCCCGGTGCTGCGCTACCACCGCCGCCTCCAGCAAATAGCGCAGCATCTGAACGGGGCTCGCATCTTCCGGTGAGCGGAAGTCTCGCTCTTTGGTGAACTGCCCGAGCAGGTTCCGAGCGTCTTCGACCCGGCCTAAATGGGCCAAGCACATGGCCCGCTGGCCGGCGTAGATACCCCCTCGGGTGAAGACCTGGGGCGTTTCTGGGATCGCCGCGAGGGCCTCCTCGGCCCGCCCGAGATAGATGAGGGCTCGCCGGGAGAACTGGCCGGCGAGCTGATGCCCAGTGCCCGGACTTCCGAGCTCTTCGCCAAGGGCCACCGCTCGATGTGCTATGCCCACGGCCGCCTCGAGCCTGCCGTCCAGAACATTGGCTATGGCTTCCCCCATCAACGCCGGGACCTGGATAGAGGCATCTCTCGACCGCGCCGCGACCTCCGCTAACCGGGCCCACATGGACTCGGCTTGCTCTCTCATGCCCCAACTGAGGTAGGTGTCGGCCAGGCCCCGATACACGAACCCCTGGTGCAGGCCGCTGACCCCTTCCCAGGAGTGTCCGGCCAGCTCCTTTGCCAATGCGATCCGCTCGGCATGCCGCTCCGGGGGCTGGTGCCGGCCGCTCAGTAGGTGCTCTCCGGCACGGGCCAGCGCTTCCGGGTCCTGGTAACGCCGCGCGCCGTCCAGTGCCCGGTCCACGAACGCCAGGACCTGGGCGTGATCTCCGGAAGTTTGGGCGATGCCCGCAAGGAACATGTCAGCCCAAACGCGGTCCGAGGTGCCGGGTGCGGCATGACGGTCGGCGCGGTGGGCCCATTCTTGGCCCCCGTGACCGCTGCTGCCCGGCCCGCGAAGCTGGATGTTCGCGAGGTACGCGCAGCGGCACGCCCGGAACGCAAGAGCATCGTCTCCTAGAGGCTGGGCCAGGCTATAGGCGCGGGTGGCGCGGTCCACTGCCTGTTGGGGCTCACCGGCCGGCTGCAGCGCTTCCCCCAAGGCGAGCAGCAACTGACATCGCTTGAACCGGTCGTCGGGATCAAACACCTCCTGGACCTCCAGCGCCTGCTCCAGGTGGCGCACCGCCTCCCCGTGGGCATAGACGCTCACCGCCCGTCTCGCCGCCAGCTCCCCGTACTCGATCGCCTTCCGGAGGTCGGCCGGGTCCGAGGAGTGGGCAAAGTGGTCCGCCAGCTCCGCCGCGTGCTCCTCGAGCCGCCGGGCGTGCACCTCCTCCAGGGCTCGGGCCACCTGCTGGTGCCACCGGATCCGCCGCGGCGCGCTGATCTCCTCGTAGAGGGTCTGACGGAAGAAAGCATGCGTGAAGCGGTAGCTCACCGACGCGGCGAGGGCGCTGCGCTCTTCCACTAGCGCCCGTTCCGTGGCCTCCTCCAGGGCGCTGATCAGCTTCTCCTCCAGGAGCCCGGCCACGAGGCGTAGCACATCCAGCCGGAACTCCCTCCCGATAACCGAGGCGATGCTCAAGACCTGGTTCGCCTTCTCTGTCAGCCGCGATAGTCGCTTCCCGATGACGTGCCGTAGCCCCTCGGGAATGCCTGCGCTCCCGTCTGTGAGCACATAGCGCCCGCCCTCTCGCACCACCAACCCCTCTTCCACCAGGTAGCGCAGCACCTCCTGCACGAACAGCGGGTTCCCCTCCGTCTGCCGGTGGATGGCCTCCGCCCGGCTCCAGGGCACATCCTGGCCCCGGATGACGCACATCATGCGGTGTACCTCGTCTATCGTCAGCCCGCGCAGGGGGATGCGGGCAAAGGCTGAGGTGCGCCGAAGCTCCGCCAGCGCGCCCGATAAGGGATGAGCGCGGTCCACCTCCACGTCCCGATAAGTGCCCGCTACCAGCAAGCGGGCGCCGCCCAGGTTCCGGGATAGGTGCAACAGCAGGTCCAGGGTCCCCCGGTCGGCGTCATGCAGGTCCTCCAGCATCAGCAGCAGCGGCTGGACCTGCGAGGCGTTGCGAAGGAATGCGGAGACGGCCTGGAGCAGCCGCCAGCGCTGTTCTTCCGGATCGCCACCCTCGCTGGGAGACACCTGCACCCGTTCCCGCACTTCCGAGACGATCCGGGCCACTTCGCTGGCCTCGGAGCCCAGGTCCTGGCGGAGTGCTTCCGGCTCCCGGGAGAGCACATAGGAGCGGAGGGCCTCGACGAAGGGGAGATAGGGCAGGGAGAGGGATCCCTCCTCGTAACAGTGCCCCACGAGGGTCTTGGCCCCTCGGAGGGCGGCGTAAGTGGTGAGCTGTTCGCAGAGGGCGGTCTTCCCGATGCCCGGCTCACCGACCACCATCACCAGCGATCCCTCCCCGGACAGGGCGGCGTCGAAGGCCGCCTGGAGCTGGCGCAGCTCCTGTTCACGGCCCACGAAAGTCCTGCGGTACAAAGGATTGGTCTCTAGTCTCTGGTCCCTGGTCTCTAGTTCCGCTTCCCCTCCTGACTCGAGACCCGAGACGAGAGACTCGAGACTCCTCTGCACCTCGTTTGCGGAAGCCGGGCGCTTCGCCGGGTCCTTCTCCAACAAGCGCAGGATGAGCGCTTCCAGCCCTGGGGAGCAGTCGGGCCGGTGCCAGGTGGGGTG
>CAZPYZ010000220.1:0-4039 GCA_964590215.1 uncultured Dehalococcoidia bacterium
TTCCCCCCGGTGAGTGCGGCTTTCCGGCCGCACTCCTAGCTAGATGGAAGGTCAAGCAGCCTCCTCTTTTGGCTAGTACGATCCCCACATGTGGCTTCCCTTCGCAGTTGTGGCGGCGTTCCTCACGTCCTTTCTCCCCATCATCAACAAGCGGCTCCTTCAGGACGCCGATGTCGCCGTCGTGGCCTGGGGTTTTAATGCCCTCTCCTTGCCGCTGCTGGGGGTGGCGGCATTCTCATTGCTGCCCGCCACCGCCGTGGATGCGGTCTTCTGGGCCGGCATCGCGGCCTCCGCCGCCCTCAACCTGCTAGCAACCCTGGTCTCGACGCAGGCGCTAAAGGCCGGCGATGCGTCCCTGGTAACCCCCTTCCTGACCTTCAATCCGGCGTTTACCGCTCTCATCGCCGTGTTCACCTTGGGCGAAGTGCCCAGCGCCACAGGCTTGACCGGCATGGGTCTAATCCTTGCGGGGAGCTATGCCATGCAGCTCACCGAGGCCCGCATCGTGTGGTGGGCGCCCCTCCGAGCCATGGTGGCCGAGCCCGCGATCGCTCTCTCCATCGGAGCCAGTCTCGTGTGGGGACTGACGCCGATCCCGGAAAAGATCGCCATTCAGCACACCGACCCGGCGAACCCGCCTCTCGTCGCGTTAGGTTCCACAGCCCTCATGGCCCTCGGCCTGACAATGCCGCTACTGGGGCGGGTGCCCACGGTCTGGTCGCAGCTGCGACAGGGTTGGAGGGGATTTTGCACGGCAGGGCTCATCGCCGGCGTGGCGCCGGTATTCGGTTTCAGCGCCATCGGGTTGGGCCTGGTCGGCTATGTCTCAGCGATTTTCAAGCTATCGGCGGTGTTTACCGTCCTCTGGGCCGCGCTGGTCCTCAAAGAGACCGGACTGCGTGACCGGCTTCTTGGGGCCGCCCTGATGGTCGCCGGGGCCATCCTCCTGGGGCTGTAGCTGCGGCCATGTCCGGTCCGGTGCCGCACTGTCAGCTCAGCAGCTGCAGCCACGCGACCCGACTGCTTCAGCGTGCACGCGGGCCGAACATGATGAGCAGCACGCCTACCAGGCAAAGCCCGGCGCCCAGCAGGTCCCATCCATCCGCTTCAAAGCCATCGACGATGCGCCCCCATATCAGCGAGAGGACGACGAACATGCCGCCGTAGGCCGCGTAGACCCGGCTGAAGTGCGGCTCCGCCTGGAACGTCGGGATGAGCCCGTAAGCGACGAGGACCACTGCCCCCAGGAGCCCGACCGGCCACGGCCTGGATTCACGCAACCACTGCCAGACGAGCCAGCCGCCGCCAATCTCCGCAAGGCCGGCCAGGGCGAAGAGCCCGAGCGCCCGCGCTACTTCTGGCAGCAATCAGGACCTCAGCAGCCGCAGAGGTCGCCGCTTACTCAGGCTGCCACCCCTCTCGCACGGCCAACGCGGCGACGCCCAGCCCGACTATGGGGTCCATCCACCACCAGGCGAACCCGTGCGATGGATCCGACCAGCACCCCACTGACGATCGCCATCACCGCCTCGAGGTTGTTCCAACTGATGGTCAACGCCGTCAGCAGGCCCTCTGGCGCAGGCGGGGGTCGGACGCGAGAAGCGACTCCTCGGTCCCGCAGCATGTGCAGTCTGGACCGCAGGCCGCGGGTCGATCAATGTACTGACGGAGCGTACCATCGTACCTTAGATAGTACCTGATGCCAGCTTCGATTCCCTTGGGCGGGCCAACCGGGGCCCTTAACGACTGCATCTTCTGCCGCATCGTGCGGGGCAGGGTACGAGCCGCCGTCGTATCCGAAACACCGGACCTGCTGGCGATCATGGACCTCTACCCTGCGACCCCGGGGCACTTGCTCGTCCTCCCCAAGGACCACATCGAGGACATCCACTCCATGCCGGAAGACCTCGGCGCCCGCCTGATGGCCCGCACCATCGCTCTCGCCAAGGCGGTGCGCCGCGCGCTCTCACCCGCCGGCATAAACCTTATCCAGGCCAATGGCGCCGCGGCCGGCCAGACCGTCCCCCACTTCCACCTGCACCTGGTGCCCAGGTATCCTGGCGATGACGTGGAGTTGCGGTTCGGCCATGGAGTTGCCGCTGCCGAGCTCCCGGAATTGGAAGCAGTGGCGTCGAAGATCAGGGACCTGGTCCGGTAAGGACCATGATCGAGCTGTGGAAGGCGAGAGCGCGCCAGCTTAAGCGAGAGGTCCACGCCCTCTACCTTGCGTGCCGGGATCCCCGCTGCCCCTGGTATGCCAAAGCCGCGGCCGCGGCGGTCGTGGCTTATGCCCTCAGCCCCATCGACCTGATCCCCGACCCTATCCCAGTTCTCGGCTACCTCGACGACCTGGTGCTGGTGCCGCTCGGAATCTGGCTTGCCATCCGGCTGGTGCCAGCCGCGGTCATGGATGACTGCCGTGCGCAGGCTCTCGACGGCCGGCTGCCTGGGAGCCGTGCCGGCGCGGTTGCCATCGTCCTCATCTGGGTCCTTCTGGCCGGGGGCGCCATCCTCTACCTCAAGGACCTGCGGTTGGACTGACCCGATGACCGCCATCTCATCGCCCGCCCTTGGCTGGGTCTTCCTAAAAGCCGGCGCCACCGCCTTCGGCGATACGGGACCGCTCCTCGCGTTCATCGAACGGGAGCTCATCGACGAACGCGGCGTGCTCACCCGGCAAGACGTGACCGACGCGCTGACCTATGACCAATTGCTCCCCGGCTCCACGGTGGTGCAAGTTACCGCTTACCTCGGGTTTAAGTTAGGAGGCTGGCCCGGGGCAGCCGTGGCGGCCATTGCCTACCTGCTTCCGGGTACCCTCGCCATGGTCTTGTTGGCCGCGGGCTACGTGGCCGTAAGCGCAATACCGGCTCTCGCCCCCGCGGTCCAGGGGCTCACCGCCGCCGCGGCGGGCATGCTCCTCGCGACCGCTTACCGGCTGGGCAGACGTAGCATCACCATCCAGCAGCCCCTCACCATGGCGCTCGCCCTGGCGGCTTTCCTCGCCGGGGCCGTCTTCGCGGTGAATGTTGCCCTGATCGTCCTGGGAGCCGGGCTGCTGGGTGTGCTCTTCTTACAGCGCTCGCCGGCAACGCCGGCGGCGTGACCCGGGCAGGCTACAAATGCTCGTAGAGCTGTTCTGGCGCTTCGCCGTAATCAGCGCGCTCGCCTTCGGCGGTGGGCAGGCGGCCTTGCCACTGGTGGAACGGACTGCCGTCGCGGAGACCGGCTGGATCACACCCCAGGACTTCTCCACTGCATTGGCCTTCAGTTTCATCACTCCCGGCCCGGTCCTGGTGCTGGCGACCTTCATCGGTTACCGGGTCGATGGGGTGGCCGGGGCCGCGGCGGCAACGCTGGGCGTCTTTCTGCTCCCCTGGCTCCTGGCCGCGGCCGTTGCCTGGCAGCTGCAACGGTTCTCGCAGCATCCGTGGCTGCGTGGTTTCGGGCGCGGCGCGGGCGCCGCGGTGATCGGTCTGCTGGTGGTGACCGCCTGGAGTATCGCCCAGAGCGCGTTTGTGCACTGGACATTCGCTGGCGTGGCCGCGCTCGCGCTGGTGCTGGCGGTTTGGACCAAGCTCCACCCCTTCTTCATCCTGATGAGTGGGGCTGGGGCTGGGGGGCTCATTGGCATGATTCTGTGAGCGTGGACGCCAGCCGTCAGTCACCCATCATCGCAGTCTCCCGCCATAGGGTCTGCGACCGCTAGCTGCTGTGCATGTGCCCCGTCTCACCGATGGTGTAGGCGACAGGAATCGTCTCCCCCCAAGGCGCGCGGGCAGTTGTCTCTTCCACCGGGATGGCGGACGGGGCTTGACGCTCGCGTAGGTGGGTCTCCAACTGCTCACGCGCTCCGGGACCGACAAAGTGGACGTTGCCACAGCAGCACTGCTCGTGGCCCGCCTCCCGGGACCCCTGCCGGTACTCCACGCCTGGTTTGCATCCGCAAGAGCAGTCGTACCGCACCAGCACCGTATCAGGGCGGCTGGAGAGCTGGCGGACTATGAACTCCATGGAGATGCCTCCTCTTTTCATTTGC
>CAZPYZ010000220.1:4049-6977 GCA_964590215.1 uncultured Dehalococcoidia bacterium
ACCCAGTAGTACACGATGTAGAGCCCGGCAGCCGTAAGGAACAGCGCCCCGGCCCGGTGGACATAGGGCAGGAGCGAACGGAGCCGGCCCGTGAGCGTCCCACCGAAGGCCGCGATGCTAACGGTGACAAGGGCGAGCACCATGCCCATGCCGAGCCCGTAGTTGACGAACTGGCCGAGACCATCGGCCAGGCTCCCGGTGGCCAGGGCCGCGCCGACGACCACCAGGAAGATGGGCAGCGTGCAGCTGAGGGAGCAGACCCCGTAGGCGACGCCAAACAGGAACACGTTCCCGATCCCTTTCCCGAAGGAGGCCTGGACCCGGCTGGCCTGGAGGATACCCAGCGACTGTCCGCTGACCAGCAGCCACAGGCCGAGGGCCGTCAGGGCGACACCCACCAGAAAACCACCCCAGGGGAACAGCCCGATCAGCGCCCGGCCGCCCAGCGAGAGGGTGAGGCCGACCGCGCCGAACAGCAGCACGAAGCCTGCGGTGGCCGTCGCGGCCAGGGCCACCGCCCGAAGCACTCGCAAGGGCGCGGGAGACTTCAGAAAGCTCTCCTCCTCAGCACCGAGGTAGTAGGTGCCGAAGGCCGGCAGCATCAGGAAGCCGCAGGGGTTCACCGACGCCACCATACCGGCGCCAAAGGCGTACCCGAAGGGCAGCCACGCAGCGATGCGGGCCGCGCCAGACTCTACTACGGAAAGCATGGAGAGTATCTCTTGCATCGGCCCTAACGCAGGATCGCCTCTACTTTCTTGATGATCGCGGCTTTGGACAGGGCCCCGATGTTGACCTCCGCAATCCGTGCTTCTCGGTCGATGAAATAGCTGGAGGGGAGGGAGTAAATTCCGTACTGCTGGGTCACCTCGCCGGCGACGTCCATCAGGATGGGGAAGGTGAGGCCGAACCTGTTTACGAACAGTGCGATGGGGTCCCTGGCCTCCTGTATGTTCACCGCCAGCACCGTAAAGCCGTCTTGCTTCTTCTCCTGGTATACCTGCTCCATGTCGGGCATCTCGGAGCGGCAGGGCGGGCACCAGGTCGCCCAGAAGTTGACCATCACCACCTGGCCTCGGTAGTCCTTGAGGGAGGTCGGCGTGCCGTCGAGGGTTTGGAGCGTGAACTCCGGAGCCGGTTCCCCGGCTTTGGGGCCCGGACCGCGGTTGGCCCCCGGAAGCAGAACAACGCCCCCACCCGTTAATGAGCCGGAATAAGATCCGTCGCCTGCCTCCCGCAGCAGCTTCACGGCACCAACCAGGAGGGCCGCGACGACCAGCCCGAGGACCGGCCAACCCCAGAGTGGGAAGCTTCTCTTGGGCTGCTCGGGAGTCTGCTCCTGTGGAGATGCCTCGGGCAGGGTTGCAGTGCTCTCTTCCGGCATAGACTCTCCTCTAACTCCGCAAGGAGCCCGCCACCTGTCGCTGCTCATCCGCCGGCCAGCCAGGAATCAACATGGATGTCCGCACCTGGTACAGGGCCCACCGGCCCCCGAAGTGCTCCGCCAGATCCGCTTCCTCGCGCTTCGCCAGCCTGTAGTACTGGACGGCCAGGATCGGGAACATCACCAGGGTGATGATCGTCGGCCATTGAACCAGGAAGGCGACCACTACGAGAAGGAACCCCGTGTACTGAGGGTGGCGGACGAGCCGGTAGAGCCCTGTGGTCACCAGCTCGCCGCGGCTGCGCCAGACCTGCCACCAGCCGCAGGTCATCAGGGCGAGCCCGAGGATGATAAGCGCCGCCGTCAGGGCCATCACCCCGGCGACGGTATCTTCCAGAGAGACGAGCCCGGTCCGGGCCAGCAGCGCGGCCCAGAGGTGGCCCTCCAGCCCGCTGAGGCCCAGCTCGACGCCCAGGACCGACCCGAGCAGGTAGATGGTCAGGGGCACCCCGAACATCTCGGTGAACAGGGCCACCAGGTAGGCCTCGGCCAGGCTGAGGTGGCGCCACTCGCGCCGCCGGGGCGAGCGCAGAAAGCCCAGCACGAAGAGGGAGAAGAAGAGGACCGCGAAGATCACGGCGGCCCAGTTGCCGTACCATGGTTTCTCCGTCATGTGGGCCTGCCACTCCCGGGTGAAGAGGTACTGGTACACCGCGGAGACCACCAGCCAGGCCACTGCAGTGACGAAGAGCACTCCGCCCGCATGTTTCAGAGATTTGCCCTGAACACCGCTCGTCAACGTCGTCTCACAACCTAGCTTGTAGTGCGTGGTGCGTCGTGAGTAGGGAACGGCCCCACCTACTCACCACTCCCTACGCACCACTCACAACCTAGCTTGTAGTGCGTGGTGCGTCGTGAGTAGGGAACGGCCCCACCTACTCACCACTCCCTACGCACCACTCACAACCTAGCTTCTAGAACCGCCTCGCGAACTCGTCGTGGAGGGCATCCACCTGCACGTACATCAAGGCGCCATAGTCCCTGAACCACTTAAACATCCCATCCTTCCCCACCAGCACGAAGGTATGGCCTGGCTTCCCTCCCATGGACTGGCAGTTCACCCTGTAGCTGGCGCAGACCTTGCGATCGCTGTCCGACACGACCGGGCTGCTGATGCCATACTTTTTGACCTCCGCCGTAAGGCTGGGCAGCGGGTCGACCATCACGCTGATGAGCTCCACGTCCAGCTCTTTCAGCCGTCCGTCCCGCTCCAGATCCACGACCTGGTCCAGGCACGGCGGTCAGCCGACCCCCATGTTGAAGTAGAGGAGGACGTTCTTCTTGCCCCGGTACTCCGACAGCGACACCGTGCGCCCATCTACGGCGGGCAGCCGGAAATCGGGAGCCTGCGTGTCATTCCCGCCTGCAAAGCCGCTTACCGGCGCGGGGGTGGCGGGACGCGTCAGCGATACCACTGCTACGCCGATGAGCGCCACGCCGGCTACGACGGCGAAAGCGCTTAGGAACAACACGCGGCCTCTCAG
>CAZPYZ010000221.1:0-6973 GCA_964590215.1 uncultured Dehalococcoidia bacterium
GAGCGAGGAATGCCCCACCTAGCAGCACGGCCGGAAAGCTGGTGACACTGGGGCTCCGCCCCAAGGAAGGTGACGGGTTGGCGGCTGGTGGGCACGGCTTCGGTCCTCGCCGCGGGAATCCTGGACCTGGAGGTTGAGCTAGTGCGGGAAGTTCCGTCCCCCGCGGTGATACCCGCCACGCTCCGGATCAATTGCAACCTGCCAGGTATCCCCACGGGCTTGGCAGAGGGCTACTGGTTGTCGATCCCCGGTACGCCTTTCGTCGAGGGGGGAGCGGGGGGTGTCTTTGAGCCTCTGGAGCCGAATGTGGGCATCACCATCTTCTCCTCGGGGGTGGAGTTCGGGGCCTGGGATCAGGCGTGGCGCCAGGAGTTCGAACGCGTCCACAGGCGTCTTCCTGCCCTGGAAGATCGGGCCGACCGCATCTGGTCCCTTGAGTTTCAAGCGCGCACTGGGCGGGCGCCCGGCGACGCCGGCTGGGCAGCCCGGTGGAGGACCGTCGCCTCCTAGAAGGCAGACGTACCCCAGCAGTCGAGGAGAGCCCCACTAGTTGCGAGTGTTCTGTGGCGCGATGGTGGAGGGCGAAGACCGGCCACGATGAAGTCATGGCGACGGGGATCGGTCTCCCTGCGTCTGGTACTAGTTCGTGGGCCGAGTAGAAAGGACGAGATGACTGTGCTTCCACAACCACTGGGCAGTAGAAGGCAGTTCTTAGGGGCCGCGGCGAGCACGACCACAGGGGCGATAGCCGCCTGCGCGCCTGTGGCGCCCACGCCGCTTGTCTCTCCAGCAGGTACGGCTGACGGGTCCTGGGAGGCAGAGTGGGACCGACTGGTCGTGGCGGCGAAGCAGGAGGGAAAGGTTTCCGTTTTCAGTACGACGGGAGTGGGCTACCGCAAGTGGATGGAGACCTTCGAGGCGGCCTTCCCAGGCGTCATTGTCGAGCATCAACAACTGCCCTCGTCAGACCTCCTGGTGCCCCGGATTCTGGAGGAGCGCAAGGCGGGGATCTACGAGTGGGATGTCCTGATCACTGCCTCCACCATCGCATTGCCTCGTTTGCGTCCGCAGGGCGTACTCGACCCGCTTAAGCCCCTCCTGTTCCGCCCCGACGTGCTGGACGACAAGGCGTGGAACGGTGGCTTCGATGCAGGATGGCTCGATAACACGAAGAACCTTGGGTACGCGATCAGCGAGACGGTCTTACTGATGGCAGTCAACAGCGATCTGGTGCGAGAAGGAGAGATAAAGACAGTCCGGGACCTGCTGGACCCGAAGTGGAAGGGCAAGGCTATCTACCAGGACGTGCGCAGCGGCCTTACTTTTGCAGTCATGACCGCCGTGCGTGTCGGCCAGGGGGAGGAAATGCTGCGACGCCTGATCGTGGATCAGGAGCCGGCGTTCAGCAGGGACGTCCGCCAGATCGTTGAAAGCATGGTGCGCGGGCGCTATGCGTTCTCCAACAGCGTTACCAAGCCCGTCCTGCAGCAGTTTCTGGATGAAGGACAGGGCAGGAATATCCGACTTATCGACATTTCTGACATGTCGTACATCACCAACGCCAACGCGCTGTGGGTGGTCAACCGCGCCCCCCACCCCAATGCAGCCCGGCTCCTGGCCAACTGGATTCCGACAAGAGCCGGCCAGGAAGCTTTCAGCAAATTCGTCGAGTCTAACAGCAGGCGCAGCGACATCCCACCCCACGACCCATTAGCCATGCCGAAACCGGGGCAGCGGTACCTGAGGGTAGGGCCAGAGGACACTCTGCCCGAATTGGACAAGACCCAAGCGCTCTTGAACGAGTGGGTGGGCATAAGAAACTAGGCCAGTTCCGGGACTGCGCCCAGAACGGGGGCCCTGCGGCACATGGAACACAACTCAGACGTGTTGGGAAATGGATTCCGCGCTCACGGGTTCCCCTTCTCCTGCACCAGCCCGTCCCCGACCAAGGCGCTTGCGGCGACAGCGACAACGTTTTGTCGATATTGCTTCGGCAAGCGCCTGTCCGGCAAAGTGTGCACATTCCTGTCAAGGTCTCACAGACAAGGTAACTGTTCACGGTTCTGGGTTCAAAGTTCTGGGTTCCGCCCCATCCCCCGGCCCCGGAAGCCTGCACCGTTGAAACCGTATTGCTACGCAGGCGCCGACCGGCGGCAATGTATCCCGATGCCACTTTGTTGTCGTCACCGACCCCGTGAAACGGGGAAGGACTTCAAACCCGCCAAGCGCATCCCAGCGCGAGAACGGACATACTGGGATTCTTGGGGGCAAGCCCGTTAACCGCATGGCCCGCCTATCTGGTGATGGTGATGGCTCCCCTGGCCATGGGGCCGCATCACTCGGGTCCATCCGCTTCATCCCAATCCGGGCGTTCAGCACTATGACTGCGACCGGCAACGGTAGCTCTGGCTCCTCGTTGAGCGCCTCGCCGCGCATGGTGAAGGCCGGCATGGGTGACGGGGTCAGCGAAGGTTAAGGCGGTGGGAAGTGCTGGGCGTAGTCGAGACCGCGGGAGGCGCGTGCCCCAGGAAGTCAAGCGGGTTTCGGTTTACTGCGGGTTTCGCTATACTCCCCGCAGTTTCGGTCAGAACTCAGCGGGACACCCAGCTTCGAAAGGGAGGGAGCGCACCGATGGCTGGACAGATCATCACCTCAGAGAAACTGGCGGATAGCAATGCAGTTCCTGAGCTCGTCCGGAGCCGGGCATTCTCTCCGGCGGTCAAGGCGGGACCCTTCGTGTTCGTTGCTGGAACCCTGGCGAAAGACCGGACGAAGGACATGCGGGGCCAGGCGACGGAAGTGTTTGAGTACATCTCGGCGGTGCTGGCCGAGGTAGGCTACACCATGAGCGACGTGGTCAAGATTCAGGCGTTCATTACTAACAAGGAAGACTACGCAGCGTACAGCGAGATCCGTCGGAAGTACTTTCCGCAGGACCCACCCGCCAGCACGACGGTGGTGGCGGATCTACTCACTAACGTAATGCCGGGAGTTCTCCTAGAGGTCGAGGCCGTCGCCCACAGATAGATGAGTTGCTCCGACTGTTTCCCGGCCCACCGTCACCATGACCCGATGTGTTGGGAATTCACATTCGCCGCGGGCTGCTAACCAGGAAGATACAAGAGGCTAGCGTATGACCAATTCCTACATCGATACCGATACTCATTTCCTACCCATCACCTGGCTGGACCACCTGGGCAGTGGCGAGCCACGGGGCGGCATGGCCCTGGAGCTCCGGAACGGCCAGGCGGTCTGCTTCCGGGACGGCGGCACCGTCATCTCGATGCCCGAAGAGGGCTGGGATCTTCGCAAGCGCCTGGCGGTGATGGATCGAGACGGTTTTCACGTACAGGTGCTTATTCCCGAGAACCGGCCACTGATCTACGAGGTGGAGCCAGAGGCGGGACGAGCGCTTGCGCGGGCGTATAACGACGCGACGGCCCGGCAGCTAGAGTCGCTCGGGCCGGACCGAGCCCGCTTCCTTGGCGTCGCCTGGGTTTACCTCCCTGATGTTCCTGGAGCGGTCGCGGAGCTGGACCGGGCGGTCAACCAGTTGGGGATGCGAGGGGTGAAAGTCCTGGGGGACTTCCATGACGTACATCTGGGCAATGCGGCACTCTACCCCTTCTACGAAAAGGTCGAGGAACTGGGCATACCCATCCTCGCTCACGGGGCCGCCCGCACTACCCAAGCGGAGCCGATTAACCCGGTGCTGGTGGGCGCGGACCGCTTTGGCCAGGAGTACGGCTTCCTCGCTTCGGCCCTGGGCTTCCCGTTTACCTACATGCTCTCCATGGCTCACCTGATCTTCAGCGGGACTCTGGACCGGTTTCCGGCCCTGAAATTTGGGATCTTTGAAGCCGGCGTCGGCTGGGTGCCCTACCTGTTGAACCGCCTGGACATCTACTACGACCACCAGTTGGCCCGGCCCGACCAGCAGTCAAGGGCGGGCGAGCTGGCCCGCCGGCCCAGCGAGTACATAGACCGCTTCTACATCACCGTGCATACCAAGGAGACCTACCTTCCGGAGATCGTGCGGCTGGTGCCGAACCACCGGTTCATGCTCGGCAGCGACTTCTACCACGGCGACCCCAATGGGCTCTGGCCGACAGCCGTCCAGGACCTCCTAGCCATCCCCGGCCTCGCCGCGGAGGAGCAGAAGCGGATCCTGGACACCAATCCTCGGGAGTTCTTCGGCCTCTAGTGCCCAGCGCTGTTGCGGACAGCCAACAGTGCCGGGTGGTAGGGGAACCCAATAAAAAGGGCTTTTTCGTTGGAAGCTCAGAGGAGGGGAGCCATGCGTAGTTGGAAGACCTTCATCTCCGTCCCCGCCCTGGTGGCCCTCGGGTGCGGCACGCTCCAGCAGCCGGGTGCCTCCCCGGCGGTATCAGACGACACGCCCAAATACGGCGGTACCTTGCGGGTGCGGGCCGCCGGGGAGCCCTATGACTGGGACGTCACCTATAGCAAGGGGACCGGGGCGGCGGGCCGGTCCATGGCGATGAACAGCCTGCTGGGGTTCAAGACCGGGCCCGACGTGGGGCACCGGGAGCGGATCATCCGGCCTGAGCTGGCCGAGCGCTGGGAGGTGAGCCCCGATGCGAAGACCTATTCCTTCTACCTGCGTCGGGGAGTTCGGTTCGCGGACCTTCCGCCCACCAACGGCCGGGAGCTGACGTCGACGGACGCTCAGTGGATGCTGGAGTACATCGCCCGGTTGAGCGAGTTCAAGAAGCTGCCCCCGGCCAACATTAGCTGGATGGTGGAGGGAATGGAAGGGGTGGAGACGCCCGACCCTTACACCGTAACGATCCGTTTCAAAGACCCCTTCGCGCCCTTCTTGAACTACGTGGCCCACGACTACATGGGGATCGCGCCACGGGAGATCTACGAGCAGGACGGGCACTTGAAGGACCGCATCGTTGGCACCGGTCCATACCAGTTTGACCCCGTGGCAACTCAGAAGGGGACGCGCTGGGTGTTCGGGAAGAATCGGGGCTACTGGGAGCCGGGCAAGCCCTACATCGATGCCATCCACATGCTCATCTTGCCCGATGCCGGTTCGGCGTATGCGGCGTTCCGGGCCAAGCAGGTGGACTGGATCGACGAAGTGCCGCCACGGGAAGCCCAGGAGTTCACGGCCCAGAACCCCCATGCGGTGGGCTTCGAGTACATCGCCGACCCCACCTTCATCTTCGCCAACAACAGCCTTCCGCCGTTCAACGACATCCGCATGCGCAAGGCGCTCTCACTGGCCGTGGACCGGGACGAATTCGTCCGCGTGATCACCATGGGAAAAGGTGGCTGGACGGCCGCAGGGGCGCTTCCCGGCACCCTCTCGCAGGAGGAGGTCAAATCAATATTGCGTTACGACCCGGCGGAGGCCAGCCGTCTGATACGGGAGGCTGGCTACGAAGGGACGACCATCGAGCTGCCCTTCTCCACCGACCGGGAGCACATACGGCGCACCCACGCCGAGCTGCTCCAGTCGCAGCTCAGAAAGGTGGGGCTACAGGTGGTGCTGAAGGCCAACCTCTATAGTGAGGAGGCCACTAGCCGCCGCCGGCACACGCACACTCTGCAGATCTCGCCCAAGGATGTGGTCGCCGACGAAGACTCCTGGCTGATGAGTAACTACTACCCGGGCACTGGGCAGAACTACGACGTGGTCAACCAGCCGAAGCTGACGGAGATGTTGGTAGCCCAGCGGCGCGAGCCGGACCCGGCCAAACGCAAAGAGGCCATCCGTCAGGCAGTGAGGTACATGAATAGCGAGTGCTATTGCGGGATCGCCATCTACTACGGCTCGTACACCCAGTTTTGGCACCCGCAGCTCAAGAACTACACACCCAACGGGAACGTCAACGGCTGGCCCATCGAGAACAGCTGGCTGGAGAACTGAAGCCAGCCAGCTTGGATTTGGTTCGGGTGCCCACGAGGGCGCCATAGGGTGATGTAGAAGGAGCCTGGAATGGCGACTTTCGTGATCGTCCATGGAGTCTACGACGGTGGTTGGAGGTGGAGAGACGTTCGCCGGTATCTGGAAGGCGACAGCCACGCAGTCTACACCCCAACCTTGACTGGCTACGGTGAGCGCAGTCATCTCGCCAGTCCGGCGATTAATCTCGATACCCACATTCAGGACGCAGTGAACGTGTTGGAGTACGAAGACCTGAACCAGGTGGTCTTGGTCGGCCACAGCTACGGAGGCATGGTGATCACGGGGGTGGCGGACCGAGTGCCGCGCCGACTGCGGCAGTTGGTCTATCTGGACGCATTCGTGCCGCGAGACGGTGAGACGGTGCTGGACTTAGCCGCCCCGGACGAGCTGGGCCTCGATCCGCCAAGCCTCGGGCAGCGGCTGCGTGCCCAGGCGCGTGCCGGTGCCTGGCAGCTCCCGCCCCCGGAGGGTGAGCCGCGACGGAGCCCTGTCCTGGTGAACACAGCGACTCAGCCCATCCGGCTAACGGCGGCCGTCGCTTCGCTACCCCGCGCCTTCATCCGTTGTACTGGTCGGAATCGCGGGCCGTCAGCTGACTTCAACGTATCCGCGGAGCGCGCCCGCACCGAGCCTGGATGGAAGTACTACGAGCTGGCTGCCGGGCATGCCGCACCGTGGCAGGCTCCCGTGGATGTCGGTAGTTTGTTGACAAGGCTCGTGGCTGATTCCGGCTAGAGGCTCTGTCCCCGAGGGCTGGACCTTCTAAGCGGAGCCGCTGCCGCAACTGGGCGGTGTGACGGACCCGGGGAGCACCGGGGTGTTCCACATGGAGACCGGCGAAGGTACTCTCCCCAAGGTGATGCACTTCGAGCTTCGCCCTGACCCGCTGGCGCGATGAACGGGCGGCTACGCTCGAGGGCCCGGCTGATAGCCGGGATGATCCGGATAACCGAGTTGGCCTGGACCTGGGGCCTGGAAGCCTGATCTCGCCCCAAGTTCGTTTTAGACCTTCACCTATGCCCTCATGGTGTG
>CAZPYZ010000222.1:0-6948 GCA_964590215.1 uncultured Dehalococcoidia bacterium
GCTTTTCGGGATCTGCTGAGGCTGTGCGCGCTTGCGGAACGGCAGGGTCCAGTACAAGTCGTCTGTGGCGGCAAAGCCCACCCGCGAGACGGCTCGGGCAAGGATGCGATCAGGAGTATCTACCAGGCGATCCGCGCCTCCTCGCCAGCCTTGAGGATCGTGTTCGTGCCCGAGTACGACCTACAGACCGCCCGGCTGGTGGTGGCGGGCGTCGACGTTTGGTTGAATACCCCGCTGCCTCCCCTGGAGGCCTCAGGGACCAGCGGTATGAAAGCGGCCCACAACGGAGTGCCCAGCCTCAGCATTCTCGACGGGTGGTGGCGAGAAGGTCACCTTGAAGGGGTAACCGGTTGGTCAATAGGCTCGCCCGATGTGGAAGTGCCGGCGGCCGAACGGGAATCAGGGGATGCTGAGAGTCTCTACTGGAAATTGCAGGATGTTGTCCTCCCGCTCTTCTCGACAGACCATCTTGCCTGGGCTGCACTGATGCGGAACACCATCGCCCATAATGCGGCCTTCTTCAATACCCAGAGAATGTTCCAGGAATATTTGGTCCGGGCGTACAAGGTAGAAGAAGTCACCCCCTAGTGCGGCCGGAAAGCCGCACTCATTCGAGGGAGGCGAGGCAACCTACCGCCGGGTGAACCTGGGGTCTGGGGCGCAGCCCCAGTGTCACCGGCTTTCGGCTGCTTACGTTGGCGAACCGGTGTAAGTGAGGGACGCCTTACGGGACCCCGCGCACTGGACGGCCAGCTGCCTCGCTTCCTCGAAGGAGTCCACAGGCACCAACTGAAGATCGGGCTCATCACCGCAGAACTGCCACTCCGTCACGTAGTCCCAGATGCGGGGACCTCCGTAAGCGTGGACGCAGACCTCGTAGTACGCTGGCAGGTCTTCACGGCCCTCCACAACCACCTCGAATACCTCGGCCTTGCCTTCGGTCCCCTCAACTGCGTACACCCTGCTGCGCGTCATGGGACCCCCTTTGTTCCGGGTTTGCCACGCCCGCGGCCACCCTACCTCAGCCCGCGCCTTCTCACCCGCCCCATTAGGGGAGTCTTTGGCCTACCTAATGGGGTAGGTGGCCCTACTGGGCCTCGGGCCATGCCCATGAAGTTGGCCTTGCCCCACCTTGCGTTGGTGGGCCAGCCCGCTCCTTCGAGAGCCTCAGGACACCTGGATGCTCCGCGGCTGTTCTCCACCTCCCCCCCGGCCATTTTTCATTCCCTGAGGCGGCGCCGGCGCGCCTGGGCTTGCCTTTGAAAATATGTGGGATATGAAAGATGGGGGAACGAGCAAATGGCCCCACCATACCAGGAGGGGCATTTTCATGGGGAGGTCGATGGACTAACCGCGTGGGGCAGCCGGCTACGCCGCTCGGTGCCGGGCCCCCTCCTCCACCTCTCGCGCACGGACCGCGCGCTCCTCAGCCGCCATGGTCCTGTAGACCACCACCATCAGGGCGACTACGGCCAGTTCAAAGAGGCCGATGGGCACGATGATTGAAAGCGCGGTCGCCATGTCCTACCTCCCTTCGCCGACCGCGACCTTGGATCACGGCTCGTACCTGGGGTTAAGCCGGAGGGTAAGGTGTCGGCGTCGCGTCTTCCAGGAACTCCCTGTACTTGTTGTCGATGGCGATGCGGATCTGCCGGGGAGTCATCCCCTGTCCCTTCATGGCAATCACGTCACGCGTGACCCCAAGACAAACCCCTCAAGTAGGCGCCATGGAGTCCAGGACCACTGAGCCATCGGCATTGACCTGCTTCACGTAGCAGTCGCGGTTGTTCCGGTGCCCGTCCCGACTGCACCCGCAGAAGCAGGGCATGTACCGCATAAGCTGGCCGTTCTCGATTTGAAACTCATAGAAGCGGCGGACCTCCGGGCCAGCACGTTGGACAAAGTCCGGCCAATCGACCCGCGCGAGGTCGCCATTGGGCTCATCCGCAACCTCGAAGCGCTCAAACCGCGCAGAGAAATCCCCAGTTTGCCCGAGCGACTCCCCCAGGCGGGCGCACCCGCTCAACGCGAGGCTGAGGGTGCCCAGCGCGCAAACCCTCAGCATCCTGCGGCGGGTCAGCATTCCTACCTCCTCCAGGTCCGTGCTCAACGCTGCGCTCCAAGCATCACACGCAGCAGATCGCGCTGGCTCACCACGCCCACGGGCTTGCCATCCTTGACCACCGGAAGACGGTAGAGCCCATGCGCGGCCATGAGGTTGACCGCCACCTGGACATCGCTATCTTCTTCCACGCTCACGACGGGAGCGGACATGATCTCCCTCGCCCGCCTGCCTCGGTTTTCCGCAAACCAGGCCGCGGCCGACCCGTCCGCCAGCCAGGTGTTGAAGAGGGGCCCGGCCCGAAAGCTCGGCCGTCCCTCGCCTTCCACGCGAGGCGCGAAGTCCGACATGGTCACGATGCCGCAGAGGCAACCGGAAGCATCCGTAATGGGGATGCAGCCCACCTCCCCTTCCATGATGATCTTCGCTATGTCCTCCACGGACGCATCTTCCGTCGCGATCACCGCGGGCCGCGCCATGACCTCGTTGACCCGCATCGCTCGTGCTCAGCCCCTCCAGATCTGATTGCCCACCTCCAGCGTAACCGCTCAGGCCTTCGTTGACGATCCCCCGAAAGCAGGGGAGTGATCCTACTCGAACGGGTAGCCTCCCTGGTGCTAGTACTAGTGGGCCAGTTGTCATGGCCGTAGTCACCCCACCCCGAGTTGGTGGGCCCGCCAGCCCACCCTCGGATGCTCCGCGGCTTTCCTTCCCCACCCCGCCAGGCTTGCCGGCTGGGGACCCTAACTTCCTGCAACACCGGGGGTTGCAAAAAGCCACGAGCGCGACAAGCGACTCACCCGTCGCCTCCAAGAAGCGGGAGCAGACGAGGGGTACCTGATGAGTGGCGGCCGAATGGGGGAAACCTACCCTTTTGGGTAGGCGACACACTACCCCTTCGGGGGTCGGACAGGGGCTCGCGCCGGAGCTATGGTGGCTCAGACGCCCTTGCAGGGAGTAAAGACGGACAGGAACCTGCGGGTCCTGGGGTCACTCCTGGCCAGAGAATGGTTGAAGATGCGCTCAAGGAACCGTTTACCCGGGTTAATCCACCACAGTCGGGAGTGCCAGCCCTGTGCCTCTGGCACTCCCGACGCTCCTTTGAGGAGGGAACTACCATGCTAAGCCAGTCGGACAACGATCTGCTGACCCGGGTCGGCCCCGGCACTGCTATGGGGGATCTGATCCGCCAGTACTGGCTGCCCGCGTTTCTGTCCTGGGAGATAGAGAGCGACGGAGCGCCCCTTAGAGTAAGGCTTCTGGGAGAAGCGCTGGTCGCCTTCCGAGATACCGAGGGCAGGGTTGGACTGGTGGCGGACAACTGTCCTCACCGGGGCGCCTCCATGTGGTTTGGGCGCAACGAGGAATCAGGCTTGCGCTGCGTCTATCACGGGTGGAAGTTCGACCTCACCGGACGCTGCAGCGACATGCCCAATGAGCCGCCAGAGAGCAACTTCAAGAACAAGGTTAGCATCACCGCGTATCCGTGCCTTGAGCGTAACGGCGTGGTGTGGACCTACATGGGCCCGCGCAGCCAGCCTCCGGCGCCGCCCGATCTGCCCTGGGCAACCCTTCCCGAAGACCACTCCTACGTATCGATGCGGGTACAGGAGTGCAACTGGGCCCAGGCGGTAGAAGGTGGGATCGATTCCAGCCACGTCTCCTTCCTGCATTCGTGGCTCGATCCCTCGAAACGGCCGATCCCGCCAGGCGGGACCAGGGTCCCGCTGTACACCGTCACCGACCGCCATCCCCATTTCGAGGCGCTGGACACCGACTACGGAGTGCTCATAGGCGCTCGCCGGGATGCTGAAGCGGATACCTACTACTGGCGCCTCACCCAGTTCTTGATGCCTTTCTACACGATGATCCCCGGCCAGTTAGACCCGGACGGCACCGTTGGTGGCCACGCCTGGGTGCCAATGGACGATACGCACACCATGACGTGGAGCATGAGCTGGAACTACAGCCGCCCGCTCACCCCCGAAGAAGTGGCCCAGATGACCTCCTTCCCGGGAGGCGGCATCCATTACGGGCGGGCCGGGATGAAGCCACAGTCCAGCCAGCCGGGAGGGAAATGGATGCCGGCCCTGTGCGCGGAAAACGACTTCGGGCTGGACCGGGAACTCATGAAGACCAAGCTCTACATCGGCATCGAGCAGTTCGGCACGCAGGACTCAGCCATCCAGGAAACCATGGGAGCTATCTATGACCGACCCAAGGAGCACCTGGGCAGTGCCGACACGGGGATCATTCGGTACCGGCGGCGTGTCATCGGTGCCGCAAAGGCGCTGCGGGAGCAGGGTATCTCTCCGCCGGGAGCCGAACAGCCAGAGGCCTACCGGGTTCGGTCGGCATCCCTGATCCTGCCCAGAAGCGCGAACTGGGTAGACAGGGCGAGGGAGCACCTTGTCCCGCGATAACGTCGGGAGCGGGGGGACAGCGACCATGCCGGTAACGGTTTTCGTTAAGGCGACCGGAGCGATGTTCAGGGGAAGGCTCGCCGTCATAGGTGAGGAAACGGTGAGCCTCTTTTCCGACGCCAAGACTACGGGCAACGGCCTCCTCGTTGGGAGCGGAGAGGCGACCGTGTTTCGGAAGGAAGAGGTCGAACTCCTCGCGCACAACTGGGATGTAGAGGTGCGCGAAGAGCAGCCGGTAGCTACGGGGGAGCCTTCCCGAGGGAACGGAGCCACCCAGGCCCTTTGCGACCCTTCGTTAAGCCCTGAAAGGAGAGGGTGAAGTGCTTTCGAAAGAGCTGAATGAGCGGCTGACGCGGGTGGGGCCCGGTACCCCCATGGGCGACCTCATGCGCCGTTACTGGCACCCCATCGCCGGGGTGGCAGAGCTGGAGGCGGAACCGGTGAAGGCGGTGCGCCTGATGGGGGAGGACCTCGTCCTCTACCGGGACAAATCGGGCACCCTGGGCCTTATGGAGCAGGCCTGCCCCCACCGGCGTGTCTCCATGGAGTACGGGATCCCCGAGCCAGAAGGTCTGCGCTGCCCGTACCACGGCTGGGTTTTCAACCACGCCGGCCGCTGCCTGGAGATGCCCGCAGAGCCGTGGGACAGCACCTTCAAAGAGCGGGTCACCATCAAGGCGTATCCCGTGCAGGAGCTGGGCGGCCTGATCTTCGCCTACCTGGGACCTCAGCCTGCTCCGTTGCTTCCCCGCTACGACATCCTGGTCTGGGACAACGTCATCCGCCACGCCGGCTTCACCATGCTTCCCTGCAACTACATGCAGGCCATGGAAAACTCGCTGGACCCGGTCCACGTGGAGTGGCTCCACGGCTACTACATGGACTATGTCTGGGGGCGCAAGGGCGTCACCAACCCGCAGCGTTTCGCCTCTCGGCACAAGAAGATCGGTTTCACCCGCTTCGAACACGGGATCATCAAGCGCCGGGTGGTGGAGGGAAACAGCGAAGCGGACGATCCCTGGACGGTAGGCCATCCCGTTATCTTCCCGCACATCCTGCGGGTGGGCGGCCAGGGAAACTACTGCTTCCAGTACCGGGTGCCCGTCGATGACACCCACACGCTGCACGTCATCTACAACGCCTATAGACCGGGCATCCCCCTGCCACCGCAGACGGCAGTGCCCGTCTACGAACTGCCGCTCTTCGACGAGCACGGAAAGTACTTTACCGAGGTGGTCCTGGTGCAAGACTACTTCGCCTGGGCCAGCCAGGGCGCTATCGCCGAGCGGGAGAAGGAGCATCTGGGCGTTTCCGACGTGGGGATCATTATGTACCGGGAACTGCTCCAGGAACAGCTGCGGCGGCTCGAGCAGGGTCACGACCCGATGGAGGTCTATCGAGAGCCCCACGACGTGATCAACCTGCCGCAGGAGGACCGCTCCTACGACGCGCTGAGGCAGATGCGGGGGTCGGTCCAGTTCACGGGCGTCTTGCTGCAACAGAGCTGGGACCGCTTCAGCGGCATCGCCGACCAGCTGCGTGACGCCTTCGCGCAGGCCGAGTCCCGGGTCGCCCGGGGCGATCCGCTGCTGGACCCACCCAAACACCTGGCGTATCCGGTGGACGCGGGTCCGCACCGGGAGGCGGTGCTGCTTCCCTGATGATCGCCCTCGTAAGGAGGCACAGGTGAACGAGACGTTGTAAGCGGTTAGCGGCGCCGCTGTCGAATAGAGCAGGCTAGGAGATCAGGTATGGAAAGCACCCAGGTAACCTCCCTCGAAGGGCCAAAGGGAAAGGCGGAGATCTACGAGCTGGTCCAGTCCGTCCCCAGCGGGGGCCAACGTTTCGAATACGAGGTCCACAACCAGGGCCAGGTCCAGCGGGTCCTGACCCTGGGCGAAGCGTACATCATCGCTAAAGAGCTAACGGGAACCACCGGTTAAAGGAGGGCCAGTCATGTCTGTGACGGTCCACATCAAGTCATGCGGCGGGGAGGTTTCCGGCAAGTTCGCCGACATCCACGGCGACACGGTGGACTTGTTCCTGGATAGCACCGAGGACGGGGAGGGTGGCTTTCGTGGCCGCGGTGACAAGCTGAGCTTCTCCAAGCGGGATGTCGAGGTCACGGCGGACCACCCGGAGGTGGAGCTTCGCCACCGGGACCTGCCGCCTCCACCACGGCTGCTGGGGGCAGGTAGCCGGGCGCTCTCTGTACTCAGGGAAGGACCACTCTCGTGGCTGTAAGGTACTACCGCTGCATTTCCGCAGATTCTCATCTCGAGGTGGACTCCAAGCGCTGGATCCATCGAGTGCCGGAGAGGTTCCGAGAGCGGGCACCTCACGTGGTCCGGACCGCTACTGGCGGCGACGCGTGGGTCATCGAGGGACTGCCGGCTCGGGAGGTACCTTCCGACCTCTATGGGGGGAAGGGGCGGGCCCACTGGCGACCCTCCGGCCAGACCT
>CAZPYZ010000223.1:0-6944 GCA_964590215.1 uncultured Dehalococcoidia bacterium
GCGGTGTGTCCGAAAGCCGGAAGGGTGATCCCATCTGCCTGACCTTGCCCTCCAACGGATGATCTAGCTCCCACCAAACCCCGCGCTCCCTGGCATAACCGCCATCGAGGGCCTCGTCGAGCTCCAGGACGGGTACGACGTAGATATTCGGGGGGATCACGTCAAGCCACTCGTCGCGCGTCTTCGTCAGCATAAGCTCGCGTATATCGGCGGTCACGTCCGCAACCTGCTGCTCCCGCTCGCCACTAAAGCGCTGCTCCGTGGAGAGTGGAAACAGGCCCTGGTATTGCGGCCGGCCTATGGCATCGCAAAAGCGGTTCCAAAAATGGGTCTCGGATGGAGCAGCACAGCTCAGGTAACGTCCATCCTTGCATCGGAGATTTCCCAGGCCGGCGGCGCCACGCTTCGGGGTTCGCCCGTAGCGGAAATAGCCAACCGCCGCCTGATTGATGAGGGTCATTCCGGCCTCGGTGATGGCGATGTCGATGTTCTGCCCTTTGTGCGTCCGTTCTCGGGCGAGTAAGGCCGCCTGTATCGATATGACCACGAGGGTCGCCGAGAAGTTGTCGACGGCGTAGAAGCCGAGGTTGGCGGGCTCTCCATCGGCGCCGCTGGTCAGGGCTCGCACGCCGGACATCGCTTGCGAAGGTCCCTCGCCGCCGGGCCAGTCCAGGTAGGTGCCTTCCTGTCCGTAACCGGACAGGGTGCAGTAGATCAGGCGGGGATTGATCTTCCTCAGCGTGTCATAGTCGGCGCCCAACCGGGGATAGACAGAAGGACGAAACGTGGCAAATAAGACATCCGCATCCGCGACCAGCTTGTGCAGGATCTCTTGCCCCTGAAACTCCCGGAGGTTGACCGAGATGCTGCGCTTGTTCCGGGCGATGTGGTTCCATCCGAGGGCGCGGGCCTCGGCATCGGGGTCGTCGACAGTGGGAGAGAAATTGTCTCGGGCCCGTCCCCCGCGAGCGACCTGAACCTCCTCCACCTTGAGCACATCCATACCCAGGTCCGCGAGCATTCCCGTCGCCATTGGGCCCGGGACCAGGCGGCTCAGATCCAACATACGATAGCCTTCCAGGGGCAACGTCACGGCGAGGCCTCCTTGGGGGTGGGTTGCGATAAGGGAACCTTATCGCAACCATCGGCTTTTGATGGATGACAACGAGTTCCGTTGAGAGTACCCTGCGGGCAGCCAGACCGCCAGAGGGGTTACAGCCATGGATGTTCGTTCCTTTGGGCAGATCAGCACGGTACTTGCCGCAGGATGCCTGCTGCTGTTGGGCTGTGGCCCCACCCTCGAGGGCCCGCGGGCTCCGGGGGGAGATGCCGCACCTGTGGAGAAGGAGTATGGCGGCGTCTTCCAGTATGCGACTCAGGCGGTGCCAGATGGGTTGTACTGGTTTGATGAAGGAACCAGCGGCCGCCGAGGGCGTCCCATGGCGGCCAACCAGATCTGGGATGGGCTTATTACCTATGAGCTAGTGACGCCGGAGATCGACTACCGCGCCTCTGGAAAGTTTGTTGGAAGTCTCGCGGAGAGCTGGAACCAGCCTGATCCGAAGACCTTCGTTTTCAATCTGCGCCGCGGCGTGAAATGGCACGATGGGACCGAGTTTACCAGCAAGGACGTCCTGTGGAGCCTTGCCCGCTGGGGCGATCAGACCTCCCTCGCACGACTGCGCGCGATGAACAGGAAGTTCGAGCAGGTGGAGGCGCCGAACCCCCACCAGGTACGGATCACGCTGAAGCAGCCTGACCTCGAGTTCATCCAGGACCTGGCCATCTCAGAGACCAAGATCCTGCCGGCCCATGTGGCGGAAAAGGCGGGAAGTCCCGCCGGTGACGCCCTGCGGACACTGTATGAAAGAAACGTCGTCGGCACCGGGCCCTTCAAACTACGGGCCTTCGACCGCCAGCGTCACCTCGAGGCGGAGCGCTTCGATGAGTACTGGGCCCGGCGGCCCTACCTCGACGGGACCCGCACCGTTTTCGGCCTGGACCGCTCTGGGATGCAGGCAGCCTTCATCACGCGGCAGGTGGACTACGTCAGCCTGGACGACCGCGTTCAGTTTGAAACGGTGAAGGCCGCCGCAACGGACGCTCAAAAGATGAGCTACCCCACGGGCCATAACTGGGGGCTCCAATTCAACCTGCAGCGCAAGCCCTTTGATGACGTACGCGTCCGGCGCGCGGTCCATCTCGGCATCGACCGGCAAAAGCTCCTGGATGCGGTGACCTTTGGCGAAGGTCTGATAGCCGGACCGGCGCCGGTCCTACCAACCCTGAGCCGAGCGGGCTGGGGGATGCCGCCGGAGGAGTACATGAAGCTTCCGGGCTGGCGCCAGCCCAAGGAGCAGGACCTGGCGGAGGCGAAGCGGCTCCTTGCGGAGGCGGGCTATCCAAACGGGTTCAAGACGGTGATGCATTACGGACGCGGGAACAGCCACCCTACGACACAGGCCGAGCCGGTGGCCTCCCAGTTGAAGAGCATCGGTCTCGATGTTGAAGTGCGGGTCGTGGAGGAGGGTATCTACGCCGATCAGGTCTATGTGCGCAAAGACTTTGAAATGATCAACGAAGGCGTTACCGCCGGCTACAACATGGTGACCGCGGCCTACGCCAAGTGGCACTCCAGGGGGACGGCGAACTACTCACAGGTCAACGATCCCGATCTGGACCGGCTCATCGAAGCGGCTCTCGCCGAGGCCGATGACAAAAAGCGGAACCCCCTCTTCACGCAGATGCAACGGATAATCGTCGACAAGGCCTACTACGCGCCCATCGTGACATTGGCCCAATTCGTCGCCGTCCAGCCCTGGGTCCATGATTTCTTTCCGAGCTGGGCCGTCAACCCGGAGCTTCTCGACGCTTCACTCCTGTGGGTGCAAGTCGGCACGATGCCCGAGCTTCGTCGTAAGCTCTAGGCGCTTGCCGAAGCTGTATCGACAAAATGTTGTCGTTGTCGGCGCAAGCGCCTAGACGGGGACGGGCGGGGGAGGCGAGGGAATCTGCGTGAGCGGGGAATCCATGTACCAACACGCCCGAGTCGTGTTCCACGTGCCCGAAGGGCCCCCGTCCCAGGCGCAGTCCCGGAACGGGCGTCACCGGCTTTCCTGAATATCTTCGAGCAAGTCCACTATCCATTAGGAGGAAGAGCCATTGGCAACTGAAGCAGGTCCTCAAGAGCTGGTTGTCATCATGCTCGACATGGCAAAGGGTTACGGCTGGACCCCGGGCAGTTTCGGTTACGAGATGGTGGCTCGCGTTCGCCGGCTGAAGGATGCTGCCCATGCCGCCGGGGTCCAGTGTATCCACGTGCACAGCATGCGCCGGCCCACCGACCATGTCCCGAACCCCCACATGATGGTCGGCACCGATAATCTCGACGTGATCCCGGAACTGCAGCCAATCGATCGGGACATCACCATCTACAAACGCTATCTCAGCGGATTTTCCTTCAACGATCTTGACTACACCCTGCGCAGCATGGGTTGCGATCGGGTGATTATCGCCGGGGCTTCCACCGATAACACTGTGCTATGGACGGCTGCGGACGCGTTCCAGCGGCGGTACGGAGTAACGGTCGTCGAAGACTGTACCTTGGTCCACAATCAGGAGTACCACCCGGAGCTGCACGATGCGGCGTTGAAGATCATGCGACGGGTGCTCTCCGCGGAAGTGCTCTCATTGCAACAGGTCATCGAAAAGTACCTGAAGCAGCCGTAGGTCCGGCGAAAGGAGATCCATGAGAAGAGTTTTGGAGGGCTAGGGGATGATCGAACAGCACTCCCACATCGGCGCAAAAACCTCCTGGGTCGACCTGGGCGACGGCGCCCGGGCGTTCCTGGCTGTCCCGGCGCGCTTTGTGCCGCCCTATCGGGGCGTCGTGCTGGGCCACGAGCGCTATGGCCTCGTGCAGCACACCCTGGACCTGACCGCCAAGTTCGCTTCCTACGGGTATGTGGCCATTGCCCCGGACATGGCGTCGCACTGGGACGGCGACAAGGAAGCACTCAACCGGGGCGATGCACGGCTCACCCTCAGCGATGAGGAGGTCGTCGCATACATGTCCGGGAGCATGGACTACCTGAAGGGGCTGCCGGAGGTGGACTCGGGCAAGATCGCCGCGATGGGCGTGTGCGCCAGCGGCGGCTATCCGCACCTGCTGAACAGCGCGCGGCCGGACCTCGCGGCGAACATCGTGTTCTATGGGGGGACCAACCCCAGCGACCGGGTGATTGAATCACTGACGGCGCCGACGCTGGGGGTGTTCGGGGAGGCCGACCACACCATCTCCATCGAGGACGTGCGGGCCTTCCGCCTGCAACTGGAGCGAGCCCGCAAGAGCTACGAGTTCAGGCTCTACCGAAACATGCCCCACGGGTGGCTGAACGACACAATGCCCGGACGCTATCGCCAGCGGGAGGCGGAGGACGCATGGAAGCTGATCATGAGCTTCCTGGACCGGGTCTACGCAGGCGGTTACCCGTCGGACCGAGTGCGGTGGCGGATGTGGTCGCACTATGGGCGCGACTACGATTTTTCAAAGAACGTCCGGCTTGCCTGAGAGCGGGCGCACCGACCCTGACTAGCCCGCCATTTCAAAGGAGCGAACGCCATGGCTGAACTGCCTTATTGGTCACCCGTCGAGAAAGAAGGATATGTTGGGGCGCAGACGCGCTGGGTGGAGTTCGGCGAGGATGTGCGCGCGTTCTTGGCCATCCCGGAGACCGGGACACCGCCCTACCGGGCCATCATCGTTGGCCACGAACGCTACGGGTTGGTTCTGGACTCCTTCGACGTCGCGGCCCGGTTCGCGGCCTATGGGTACGTGGCCATCGCCCCGGACATGGCCTCCAAGTTCGAGGGCGACAAGGTGGCGCTCAACAAGGGCGACATCGGCGGGGCCTGGAACACCGAGATCGTGCGGTCGTACATGGCGCAGAGCTACGACTTCTTGACCACCCTGCCTGAGGTCGACACCCGTTGCATCTCGGCCGTCGGCTTCTGTGCCAGCGGCGGCTGGGCCTGGCAGCTCAACAGCGCCCGCCCGGACTTGGTGGCCTGCATCTGCTATTACGGCGGCGGGCGCTACGATGCGGAGCTGATGTCGAAGGTGACGGCCCCGACCTTATTCGTGTACGGGGAGAAGGACCATACCACCCCCATCGAGCGGGTCTTCGCCTTCCGGGACGAGGTGGAGCGGCATAACCAGAACTGCGAGGTCCACCTCGTTGCGGACATGCCCCACGGTTGGCTGAACGACACCATGAAGGGGCGATACCGGCAAAAGGAGGCGGAGGAGGAGTGGGACCACATCATGGACTTCCTGGACCGGGCGCATGGCGGGTACTTCAAGGCGGATGAGGTGCACCTGGGGTTCGAGGCCGACTTCGCGGTGGACTACGACTTCAGGAAGAGTGTGCGCTATGGAGAGGGGACAATCCCGGAGCCGTCGATGACCAATTTTGCCGCGTTGAAGCAGGAAGTGGCGGAAGGCCGGGCTCCAAGGGAACAGCTCGAGGCTTTCATTGGCCTCTACCCTGAGTTTTTTCAGCTTCATCCTGAGCTCACCAGATGACGGTGGATGGGCGCCCCGGTCGTGGGCTGCCCGCAGGATCCCCGAGCGCGTCCTGGACGGCATGGAAGTCCAACCGGCAACCGGTGGCGCGGGCTTTCCAACCTGGGCGGGCGGGTTTGGAAACCTGCCCCACCCGTGGGCTAACTCCCCTTTTTGGCTGCACTGCCTAGACGCAGCTAGCGCTAGCGCATCAGCATCTCGCTCCATGGCCCTTTCCATTCGGAACGCTGGGGCCTCAAGCCAGGCGCGTGCCACACCGGTGACTGATCGAGACCAACGGCGGAAGCTTCTCACTGAGATCGCACAGCGGGGTGGCCTGAAAGAAGACATTGAAGATCGGGTGGCCGACAGCCCGCTGTTACGGGTGGAGTTGCTGTAGGCCGCCAGACCAAGCACCACCATTGTTTCATCGTGTCTGATGGCCGCTGGATATGGTATTCATAGGCCATGAGATTCGTCGAGCACCACACAGCAATCTGGCAACAGCGCCCAGGCACAGCCATACCTTCGAGGAGGTGCTCACCGTGGTGGAGGGGACGGCCGAAGTCTGGGTCGGACCCGAGCGGCGATGGGTCGACCCCGCACCAGCGTCTTCGTGCCGACCGGCGTCGTCCATGGATTCCGGAACGTCGGTCAGGGCGTACTGCGCGTGGAGGGGCTGATCGCCGCCACTGAATTGACCGCCAGGCTGATTGAAGAGCCCCAGACGGGCAGTTAGGGTCGGAGCAAGCGAACCAAATAGGAAAGCGCTCGCAGTAGCCCACGATTTTGGTCATGGTGACGCTTGCAGCGTCCGGCTCTCTGGTTGGACCCGGGTCTCGGGCCCCAGGATGGCCATGACGAAGGCTACTGACAGCAGGCACACAGAAATCGCGACGAACGCGGTGGGGAAGCCCCAGAATTGGGCCACGGCGCCCAGGACCAGGGGCGCGAGCATGCTCCCCAGGTTGTTCACCAGGCCCCAAACGCCCAAAAACGCGCCCCGGCGCGCCTCGGGCGCCAGGTCCATGGCCAGCACCTGGGTACAGCCCCAGGCCATCCCCTCCCCAATGCCCATCACCACCACTGCCAGGAACACTGTCCAGAAGTCGTTGATCCCGGCCAGCAGGTACGCGGCCACGGCGAGCGCCAGCAAGCCAGGCAGCATGGAGGCCTTACGGCCAAGGCGGTCCATGATCATCCCATTGGGGAAAGAAGTGACCAGCGCCGCGACGCTCAACAGGGTGAACAGCTGGCCGATGTGCACGGTATCCAGCCCGGCGGCCTGGGTGGCGTGGAGGGGAAAGAGCACTTCGAACGCACCGCCGGCGGTCATGGTGTATACAGTCAGGGTTAACAGGGCGACCACCAGGAAGGGCCG
>CAZPYZ010000224.1:0-1497 GCA_964590215.1 uncultured Dehalococcoidia bacterium
GCGCTCCTACGGCCCGTTCCTGCGCTCCTTCCCCCTGCCGGCCCCGATTGACGCAGCGCACCGCCTGGCACTGCTCGTCGATTGGGTCGGCGGCAATGATCCCTGGCGAGCACCAGAATTGATCGAGCGCGCCCGGGAGGCGATCGACGGCGCCGTGCCGAAGGGTATGTCCGTCGAGCTGCTCAGAGGGCAGGCGCTTCCGCCAGAGCGTTACCTGATGGCGCAGCCGCGGGCTGCAGCAGAGTTCAGCGCCTGGGGCCCCACTGGGCCCGTGGCCCTCGGTGAGGTAGGACTGCTCGAAGGTGCGGTCCTGCTGGGCGCCGGACCAGGGGGACTGCATGTCTTGTCGTCCCCTTACCCTGAGACCGGCAGGATGCCCGGGACCGGTGCGGAGGCTCACCGACCCTTCCTCGGGATCGCCAGCGAATCAGGGGACGAGACCCAGGCGCGGGATGAAGGTGCGCTGGCGGTCCACGGGGTTGAGCGATTCGGGATGCGGCCCACGATCTCCTTGCAGCGCACGGTGGCCATGACCAGCCAGGGGCCCACCCCATCTGCCTCGCAGTCGACACAGGCGGCCTCCAGCGTCACGGCCGCGCCGGCGGCTTTGCCAAACCTCGCCGTTGGTCTTGCCACGTCTCTAGGCATACCTCCTCCCGGACCACCTCTATCCCAAAATCGAGCAAGCGAGCCTCTCGATGCTTCAGCGCCCGCATCACGGGCCAGTGCCGGCGCCCCGGCGCCTCCGTTTCCCGAACAACTGGACGGGATTGCGGTCAGATCCAAGGGCCCGTCGCATCAAACCGTCGAAATCGTTTTGGATTGGGTCGCGGGCCATGATCCCTGGCTCGATGGCAGGCTCCTCGAGCAGGCCAAAGCGGCGGCGAAGGGTTTGGAGAGGTACGGCGTGCGGCTCGAACTGGTCCGGGGGAGACCGCTTCCCGCAAGCTTAGCGGGCGTCACGGCTGCACAGCCAACGGCCCCCTTCACCGTACAGGGGCCTCGGGGTCCGATCTCCCTAGCGGGACTCCAGGTGCTCGAGGGGGCGGTCGTTTTATCACAGCGCCCAGGCGCGTTGCAGGTGCAAGTCGCCTCTCCCTGGGAAACCGCCTCCAATGCCCTCCGACCGGCGCCGTTTGCCACGGCGGCGGTGGAGCCTGAACCCGTCCAGCTTGTCGTGGACTGGGTGGCCGGAGACGTCGATGCTGCGTTCCGTCCCCCCAGCGTCCCGGCCGAGGTGGCTCGGGAGCTAGCGGAACGAGGCGTGCGTTTGGAGATCGTGCAGGGTAACCCGGTGCCAGCGGCATCCTACAAGCCTTCGGAAGCACTCTCTGCTGGCGGGATGTCCGTTGCTGGTTCCCTCGGGCCGGTGTCCCTAGACGTGCTGCCCTGGCTGGAGGGGGCGGTACCCGTAGCCCGCTATCCGGACCGCATCCGCGTGCTCCGTGCCCCGCAAGTTTCTGTGCAAGGCATCGGGCACGAGACCCAGGCGCACCA
>CAZPYZ010000224.1:1507-6942 GCA_964590215.1 uncultured Dehalococcoidia bacterium
CCAAGAGGATGCCGAGCCCGAGCTCAACGTGGTTGTCGTCGACCTTCCGGCACAGGCTGCGCACACGCCCTTGGAGTTCGTCGGGGCTCATGGGACGGACTGGCCGCAGGCACAGCCCGACTTGCAACGAGACGCCTCCAGAGACAAGCCTGCGTATGCGTCCCAGCCAGGGGGCAAAGGGGGGCATCCCACAGGCGACAGAAGCCCCTCGCTGGTGAGTGCGGAAGGGGCGTTGCCTCTACCGGTGCAGCGGGAACAGGTCGCCCTCGCCGAGAGCAACCGTGGGGCGGCTCTCAGCGCGGCTGCCGCATTCTCCACCACGGCCAGCACTGCCACGACAGGGCCCGCGCAGCAAGAGGACAATGGGCCTTCCCTCGACGTAGTGGCCAGACAGGTGTATGCCATGATCAAGCGGCGCTTGGCCGTCGAGCGAGAACGCGGCGGCGGCCGGCGAGTGGGGTGGTGGTAATCCCTGTGAGGAGGTAGGTCGTCATGCCTATAGGGGCTCCAGTGACGAGTTCAGGCCAAGGGTCACTCGGCGGGGGGAAATATCCCGCTAAGGCAAGCCTCTGGCGGGAGGATAACCCGCGGGGAGAGATTGTCACTTTCATGTTCAACCCGACCCAGTATTCCATCTCCAAGACCAACGACTGGACCGCGAAGTACTCGCCACGTTCCGACTTTCCTGACGCGCATTTCTCCAGCGCCGGGCAGACGACTATCAGCGTCCGAGACCTTGTCTTCGACACGTACGAATCCAAAACGGATGTCCGCACCGTTTACACGAACAAGATCATGGATCTGATGAAGATTGAAACCTTTGGGGAAGAAATGCGTCCCCCCCTGGTCAGCTTCCGCTGGGGACCTGGACATTACTTCAAATCCGTGGTGAAAAGCGTGACTCAGGAACTGACCTTATTTACACCGACGGGAACCCCTGTGAGAGCTAGGGTCAGCATCGAGCTCATGGGCGTCGGCCAGGTCGTGGGAGCCAAAATGGGCACGAACCCCACCTCCTATGCTAAGGCCTTCACCGTGCGTGTCGTGCATCAAGGGGAAACGTTGGATCTCATCGCCTTCGAAGAATATGGCGACTCCCGTCACTGGCGCCGCATCGCCGAATTCAACCGCCTCCGCGATCCCTTGCGCTTGCGTCCAGGCCAAAGAATCGCGATCCCTCAAATCGATTAGGACCTGAACGGCGATGGCGACCATAGCACCCTACGTCTCAAACATCCGTATCCAGATCAATGGCGTCGCGCTATCGAAGGCTCGAATGGATCGTCTCGAGGAGGTCGCCGTCGAGCAGTCGGTTCACCTACCCGATATGTTCGTTCTGAACTTCGCAGACATCAACAGCTTGCACTCCTCAGGAACGGACAATGCCTTTGAATTGTTCGATGGCAACGTGTTCCCGATAGGGGCCGAGGTGCAGGTCGACATGGGAACCCCGGCCGCCACCATCATGAAGGGAGAAATTACTGGGCTCGAGGTAGAAGTGGGAGAGGACGGGGCTCCCGCAGTCGCGGTACGAGGCTACGCCAGGTCACACCGTTTGCATCGCGGCCGGCAAACTCGGTCGTTCACGAAGATGAGGGACTCCGACATTGTCTCGAAAATAGCGACCGAGGTCGGGTTGACAGCAGACACGGAAGCAACCAAGCAACAGCATGATTACATCTACCAGAACAACCAGACGAATTGGGAGTTTCTGAGAGAGCGAGCTGCGCGCGTTGGCTATGAGCTTTTCGTGGACGGGCGTACCCTCCATTTTCGCAAACCGCAGCGCGGGATGGAGGTTGGCCCGAAGCTGATCTTGGGGGCCAGCCTTTCGTCCTTTCAGGTCAGGGTCTCGACATTACAGCAAGCGGCGGAAGTAGAGGTCAGGGGCTGGGACCCCACGAACAAGGCCGCTCTGGTAGGCAAAGCATCAACAGGAGCCATGGCGCCCCAGTTGGGATGGGGTACGACGGGGCAGAAACTCGCCGCCTCCTTCGGCGCCGCAAAGGTGTATGTCGTCAATCATCCAGTGGCAACTCAGGACGAGGCGAACACCCTCGCCAAGGCCGTCTTTGACAGCCTGGATGGAGCTTTCATCCAGGCTGAAGGCGTGTGCGATGGCAACCCCGAAATCAGACCCGGCAAGACTGTAGAGATCGCCAAAGTCGGGATGAAGCTCTCTGGGAAGTACTACGTGACCTCTGCGACTCACCGCTACAGGATGCCGGAAGGCTACGAAACGTCCTTCGCGGTCAGTGGTCGCCAGAGCGACTCGATGCTGGAGCTGTTGGCAACTCGCCGGGAAGCGGGATCCCTTCCCGCGGTCGTCGTCGGCGTCGTGACCGACAACGCCGATAAAGACGGCAATCTCGGGCGGGTCAAAGTGAAGTTTCCCTGGCTGTCGCCGGAAGAATCCAGCGCTTGGGCCCGCATCGCGAGTCCGATGGCCGGTAAGGAGCGCGGTTTTTACTTCCTGCCAGAGGTGAATGACGAAGTGCTTATCGCCTTCGAGCAGGGGGACATTACGCGCCCTTATGTCATCGGGGGTCTCTGGAACGGCGTGGACAAGCCGCCTAAGGCCAACAGCGCGGTGGTTGCCAATAGCGTGGTCAATGAGCGCCTGATTAAGAGCCGTTCTGGGCACCTCATCAGCCTCGACGACACGGACAAATCCGAAAAGATAGAGATCAAGGACAAGACCGGGAAGAACCTCATCAAGGTCGAATCGGCCAGCAATAAGATCACTATTCAAGCCGAAGGCGACATTACCATCATTAGCAAAGGAAAAATCGAGATCACCTCCACCCAGGACACAAACATCGACGTGAAGGGAAACGCGAAAATAAAGGCCAACCAGAACGTAGAGGTAGCCGCCCAGGGAAGCGCGAAGGTTTCGGCGGGCACGAACGCATCAGTGGCTGCGCAGACGGCGTTGGAGTTGAAGGGTGCTAGCGTGAATATCGAGGCAACGGGCTCGATGAACGTTAAAGCCAATGGACCCTTGGTGCTAAAGGGCGCCGTAGTCAATATCAATTAGCGGTTGAGATGGTGTAACCCTCCCGAGATCCCGGTGTTACTGAAGTGTAGCCTTCCTACAGAAAGGAGAGGGAGAGATGCCGCTCCCGGCGGCCAAGCAAGGCGACCGCGTCATTGGGGTGGACATCCACATCATAATGGTCCCGGCTCCCCCGGGACCCCCAGTGCCCACGCCGCTGCCTCATCCCTTCGCGGGGATCATCAACAGCGGTTGCAGTACGAATGTGAAGATAATGGGAGCGCCCGCCGCAATCCTCGGGTGCAAAGCCCAAAACACACCGCCTCATATCCCGACCGCACCAGGCCCCTTCCAGAAGCCGCCGACAAACCAGGCCACGGTCATCACCGGCAGCCCGACGGTATTCATCAATAACAAGCCCGCGGTCCGCACCACGGACACGGCCCTCACCTGCAATGATCCCGCGGACCTGCCGATGGGAAAGGTGATCGCCGTGGGGACGGTGTTTGTCGCGTAGGTTAGGGATGACCGAGAACTTCGATCTCACTTCCGAACGCACGTATCTGGGGACGGGTTGGGCCTTCCCTTTGCGTGTGGATGGGCGAGGCGGCATTGCTCTCGTGAGCGGCAGCGACGCCGTCGAGCGTTCGATTCGCTTGATCCTCTTTACCATCCTCGGCGAGCGACGCATGCGCCCCGCGTTTGGGTGCGCCATCCATGAACTGGTTTTTTTGCAAAACAACCCAGTGACCCTGGCTCGTGTGGAAGGGATGGTCACCGAGGCACTGGACCGCTGGGAGCCTCGCATCTCCGTCACGTCGGTCGATGCGGAGACGGACCCCGACGACCCTGAGCGGCTGCTCATCTCCGTCTCCTATCGGATCGAAGCCACCAACGACGAGCGAAACCTGGTGCATCCCTTCTACCTGATAGCGGGGGAGGGAGCCTGATCGTGACGTCGCCGATGCCGGTCATCGACCCGCGGACCTTTCAGGACATCGTCGACGAGGCCAAGCGACGCATTCCCCAATACTGTCCAGAATGGACGGATCACAACGTCAGCGATCCTGGGATAACGCTGATCGAATTGTTCGCCTGGATGACGGACCTCATTCGCTTCCGTCTCAACGAGGTCCCGGAACGGGACTACCGGCAGTTCGTGAAGCTCATCGGCGCGACACCGCGGCCTCCCGTGCCCGCCAGGGCGGAGCTATTGTTCTGGCTTACGACCCCACCTCTGGAGCCGAAGCTGATCCCGGAGGGAACGGAGGTGGCGATCCAGCAGACGGGAGTCCGTCCCCAAGTCACGTTCTCCACGGATTCGGCCCTCTGGATCAAAGTGCCGCAGCTCCAGCATTTCCTGCTCGCCCGCCGGCAGCCGGCCGAGCCGGAGGGATACCGCTACCACGACGTTACGGCGCTGCTCGCCCGACCTCGGGCACAGGTTGAAGTGTTCCAGACGCGTCCGCGGCCGGAGGATGCATTCTATCTGGGGTTCCGAGAAAACCTGAGGGATCACGTTCTCCGCTTGAATTTCCAGTGCGAGACCGCCCACGGATTCAACATCATTCAGGAAGACCCTCCCCTCATCTGGGAGTACTGGGACGGCGCGGCTTGGCGGCCACTTCAGCTCGACGCCAGCGATCTGCCGCTGCTGGACCTGACCGACAGTGAGCGTGAGCGACTGGGCGCGCGTCTTGACGCGACGGGGGGGCTCAACGAAACAGGCACCGTGCTGGTAATCCTGCCTGGCACCTGCACTATGCGGATGATTAACGTTGGCGGCCAAGAGGTCGAGGCCTGCTGGATTCGGTGCCGCGCCGTGCACCGGGACCTGTCCCAACCTTTCTACGACAGCTCGCCCATCGTCCAGGGGATCCAGGCGGAGAGCATTGGCGGTCTGGTGATGGCGAGCCAAGTGTCCACCGTGGCCGGCGAGGAGCTGGGGCGGAGTGAAGGCACACCAGACCAGGTCTTCTATCTGCAGGAACGTCCGGTACTGGCGCGACGCAGGGTTGGACCCGCCGTGGAGACAGTCGAGGTCGAGCGCGAGGACGGCAGCTTCGAGGAATGGCGTGAAGTGGACCGCTTTGCCGACGCGAGCCCCACAGATCCTTGCTTCATGCTCGACGCAAATTCTGGGGAAGTGCGCTTTGGGCCCCGGCTCAGGGATGCCTCCGGCCGCGAGCGACAATACGGGCGGGTGCCACCGGAGGGCCGGCTCATCCGCTTTACGGGGTACCGGACAGGGGGCGGCGCCATCGGAAACGTGGGCCGGGGTTCCCTGGTCGTCCCGAGGTCCTCCACGAGTCTTGACTATGTGAAGAGCGTCACGAATCTGCGGCCGGCCGTTGGCGGCCGGGACGGCGAAACCCTGGAAGAGCTGCTGCTGCGTGGTCCAGAACTGGTGCGGACTCGAGAGGTCGCGGTGACCCGGGCC
>CAZPYZ010000225.1:0-6923 GCA_964590215.1 uncultured Dehalococcoidia bacterium
CTACGCGGAGCTGCCCTGTAACTGGCTCCAGGCTCAGGAGAACTCCCTGGACCCTATCCACGTGTAATGGCTGCACCAGCACTTCGCTAACTACGTCATGGAATGTCTGGGGCGGACCGATCTCATCAGGTCGCCCGCGAGGCATCTGAAAGTGGGCTTCGATGTCTTCGACTACGGCATCATCAAGCGGCGGGTGACCGAGGGCACCACTGAAGAGGATGACGACTGGAGCATCGGCCACTACGCGCTCTTCCCCTACTGGTTGCGTCAGGGAGGCGGGCAGCGCAACGGCGGCGGTTTCCAGATCCGGGTCCCCAAGGACGACTACACGACCCACCACTGGTGGTACCGCTGCTACGCCAAGAAGGACGGGGACCCTGAGCAGGAGGCGAAGGAGATCCCCTTCTACAAGGTCCCGGTGCCTGCCCCAAACGAAGAGGGCTACATGCCGTGGGAGATCCTCGATAACAACAGCGGCCAGGACATCGCGGCCTGGTACACCCAGGGCGCCATCGCCGACCGCACTCGGGAGAACCTTGGCCGGTCCGACAAGGGGATCATCCTGTTCCGCCGCCAGTTGGAGGAGAACCTCAAGAAGGTCGAGCGTGGCGAGGACCCTATGAACGTCTTCCGCGATCCGGCCACGAACGTGTACCACGATTTCCCGACAGAGAGCGTCTTCAAGGTCGGGATGGCGGGCGCCCAGCGGCAGAGGGGCGGAGCGTCGACCAAGTACAGCCCGGTGCTTATCGCTCGGGAGGGTGAAGTTACGTACCGGAAGTAAGGAACTGAGGAAGTAAGTGGGTGAGGAAGTGCCATGCCTAGCGGCGCACCTTTGGGAGACAGCCTTCGGCGGGGCTCAGGGTAAACTCCGGTCTGCCCCTACAGGCACTCTTCACCGTTGGCCGGAGGGTTGGGTGACGTAGCGCGGGGGCTTGTCCCCCGCGGGGCGGAGCCCTAGGAGTGCAGCCGAAAACGGGAGTGAGCCCGTAGGTGGGGCAGGTTTCCAAACCTGCCCGTGCAGGCTGGAAAGCTGGTAACCCTGGGGCTCTGCCCCAGACGCCGGCGTGACGCCAGGAACGTTTGCCCATCTTCCCCCCGGTGAGTGCGGCTTTCCGGCCGCACTCCTAGACTAGGACCGGAAGACCCTCATTGTGTCCTTATACCAGCTGCGCACGTTGAGGAAGCGGGAGCTGGTGTCGAAGAGGAGGCCGAGGGACACCCCTTTCACCGTGCGCGCGATGGCGTAGGTATAGAGGGGGTGGTAAAGGGGAATGCTGGGGACCTCTTGGGAGAAGGCTTCCTGAAACTGCCGGTAGAGGGCTTGCCGTTCCTCGGCATTGGATGAGGTCCGCGCCTTCTCCAGGAGTTGGTCCACCTCCGGCTGGGCGAACACCGAGAGGTTAAGCCCCTCGCCGGACCCCTGGGTGCTGTGCCAGAGGGGATAGGGGTCTGGGTCATAACCGGGATCGACGCCATAGAGGACCGCGTCGAACTTGCGAGGCAGGAGGAAGTTCTGGACCAGGCCGGTGACGCCGCTGTGGGCAACTTCAGCGTGGACACCGATCCCCTTCATCTGGGAGGCCAGGTCTGCGCCGATGGCCACCCTCACCTTGTCGTCGTTGGTGAGGATGCTGAATTTCAGAGCGCGGGCGTTCTTCTCCCGGAGGCCGGCGTTGTTGAGCTTCCATCCTTGCTCTTCTAGCAGCTGTCGTGCCTTTGCGGGGTCATAAGGGTACCGCCACACCCCAGGATCGAAGGCCCAGGAATCCTTCGCAATGGGACCCTCCGCCGGAATGCCCCGTCCCCCGACAGCCTGTTCCACCAGCTTCTGCCGGTCAATCCCGTAGGCCAAAGCCTGCCTCACGCCCCGCTCCTTGAAGAGATCGGAGCGGGTATTGAGGAATAGCAGGGAGTAGCTGGTCCGGGGGGTTTCATACAGCTGGAGGTCCTCGATGCTCCGCAGTCCGTCGATGGCTTCCCTGCCGATGGAGGGACGAAGCAGGCCGCCCTCTACTTTGCGCGTCGCCAGCGCCGCAGCCAGGCTGTGGTCGTCGGGAAGGAAGCGGAACTGCATCTTGCCCAACAGGGGCGGGCCGCCATAGGAGACCGGGTTGGCCTGCAGGGTTACCTGCTCCAAACCGGCGTCACCAATGCGGAAGAGGCCGCTGCCCACGGGGGCGGCATTGAAGGGAACGGAGGCCAGGTCCTTCGCGGCGACCTGCCCCAGCGCGTGGTCCGGCAGCACGCCAATGCTGGTGTAGGTCAGGAAAGGCGCGAAGGGTTGCTCCAACTGGAAGCGGACGTCTCTTCCTGGACCGCTTTCTACTTTGACTTTGCGCCAGAGAGCGGCCAGTTCGGGGTTGCCCTTGAGGTCCTTGTCCTGGAGGAGCCGTACGGTCAGCGCGATGTCCTCCGGTCTGACGGGCTCACCGTCATGCCAGCGGGCGTCTTCGCGTAACTGAAAGGTATAGCTCTTGCCGTCGCCGCCGATGCTCCACTCCCGGGCGAGGTCTGGCCGGACTGTGCCGTCCTTGTCCAGACGGGTAAGACCGGAGAAGAGCAGCGCCGTCAGGTCCCGGTCCGCGTCATTGAAGGACGCAAGAAGGGGATTCAGGGAAGACGGGGTGCCTGGAATGCCCTCGACGTAGTCGCCACCGGGCGCCGGTTCCTCCTCGGTTGCCAGAAAAAAAACGAGGACGCCCACGACGGAACTGGCGATGAGGCAACCGAAGAGGATGACCGGCACATGCCAGTCCAGCTTACTCAGAGACGAGATTCGGACCGCCAGCCTCCCTGGTAACAGTTCAGAGTTCTGAGTTCACCGTTCCGGGTTCCACCACTCCCTTGAGACCGCCTCAACGCTTGAAACCAAGGGCGCCCGGAACCAAGAACCCTGAACTGGTATGCTCCCCCGAGATTATCCGGCCGCTGAAGGGTTGCGTCCTTATCGGAGCCGGTCAACCTGGGTGGCTAGGCTGCGCCGCGGGCGCTCAAGAGGGAAAGCGCGATAAAGATCGCGGCGAGGACCACCGTGCCCCGGAACAGGTAGCGTTCAATGCCACGGCGGGTGCGGAACACCGCGCCTTGAGTGCCGAAGGCGCCCCCAAAGCCGGACCCGCGACTTTGCATCAGGATCACCACGACGAGGACGGTGCCCAGAACGATTTGCAGGACTTGAAGCGTTGTTGCCACGGGTCTCCTCTAACGGGGCCTCTGAGGGGCCCCGGCACTGTTACTTGCCACCGGCGAACAGGCGGCCCGCCCCTGCCAAGACGGGCTCTCGCTCGCCGCCCACCTGGCTGTCCAGCAACTCGAACAGGGCATGGCTGAGGGTATACGAGTCATGGCGTAGCGGGTGGTCGGGGTTCACGACGTCGGCGGACACCAGCCGCACCCCCGGAATGGGCCGCCCGGAAACCATCACGGGGGTCGCTGCGCCGTCGCAGGGCACCGGCTGCTTGGTGAGGTCGTGCACCAGGGCATAACGGACCAGCGCGTCGCCCACGTGGCGGCCGATGGCCTCGATGTGATCCTCGGCGGTGAAGCCATCGGTCTCACCCGGTTGGGTGGCCACGTTGCACACGTAGACCTTCAGCGCGGCCGAACGCCGGATGGCGTCGGTGATGCCGTGGACCAAGAGGTTGGGAATAACGCTGGTAAAGAGGCTGCCGGGCCCGAGCACGATGAGATCGGCATCCAGGATGGCCTGCACAGCCTCGGCATGGGCCTCGGGATCCGGTGGGTCCAGGAACACCCGGGAGATGGGGAGGCCGATCCCAGGGATCTGGGACTCCCCCCGGATGCGCTGTTCGCCGCCGAAGTCCGCCATGAGGGTCACGTTCTCCAAGGTCGATGGCAGGATTTGCCCCCGCACCGCGAGAACCCGGCTGGTCTCCCGGATGGCTTCCTCGAAGTTTCCCACCACGTGGGACATGGCGACGATGAAGAGATTGCCGAAGCTGTGGCCTTCCAGCCCGGAGCCTTCGTTAAAGCGGTACTGCATCAGGCGCGTCATGAGGGGCTCGGCCTCGGCCAGGGCAGCGATGCAGTTACGGAAGTCGCCGGGTGGAGGCACCCCCAGTTCTTGCCGCAGGCGGCCCGAGCTGCCGCCATCGTCCGCCACCGTGACGATGGCGGTCAGGTTGGCGGTGTGCTCCTTCATCCCCCGCAGTAGCACCGAGAGGCCTGTCCCGCCGCCGATGGCGACCACCTTGGGACCCCGCCGCCCGTAGCGATGTTGATACACCACGTCGACCAGGCGCTCGTCCCTGCCTTCCCGAAAAGCGGCGAGCAGGGAACGGCTGAGCCCCCAGATACCGAGCGTAATGGCGCCCACGGCCAAGATCACGAAGAGGATGCCCCGCTGGGTTCGGGGAATGAACTGAAGGGTGAGCCAATACACTTCCTCCGGGAACTTGTACTCGATATAGATCTCCCGCAGGAAGTACCCAACGCCGAGCCCGAAGAGGACGACCCCGAAGATCAGGAGCAGGAGCCAGCGCTTGATATGCATATTGGGGTAGAGCCAGGTGATGAATCCGGCGCTGCGGCGCGGGGAGACGGGCCCGTTGCGCCTCATGACGCTCTGCCGGAGGGAGAAGGGGCGTCGGAGGCCACACCACCGGTCCCCGCGGGGATCCCCGAGAGCTTCTCCCTGAGCAGGGTGGTGACCACGCCCGGGTTGGCTCTGCCCCGGCTCCGCTTCATCACCTGTCCCACCAGAAAGCCCGCGGCCTGATCCTTCCCGCTGCGGAAATCGGCGACCGCCTGAGGATTCCCTTGAATGACCTCGTCGACCAGGGCCGTCAGTTCGTCGCTCCCGCTGATCTGGAGCAACCCCTTTGCCTCGACGATGTCCATCGGCCCGGCCCCCGTCTCGAACATCTCCTCCAGGACGGCTTTGGCGGTGGCGCCGTTGATCTTGGCCGAGTCGACCAGGCTGATGAGCCCCGCAAGGCCGGTGGGCGATACCTTGGCCTCGTCGATCTCGATGCCCCTCGCGTTGAGCAGGCGGAAGAGTTCGTTGACGCACCAGTTGCTGGCGTTCTTGGCCGAGGCGCCGGCGGCGACGGTGCTCTCGAAGAAACTGGCCGTCGCGGGAGTATCCGCGAGAACCCTGGCATCGTACTCGGGCAGCCCATAGTCCCGGACGAAGCGATCTCGTTTAGCGTCGGGCAGTTCCGGCAGCCTGGCCATGAGGGTTTCCACCCACGCGGGGTCGAAGGCCAGGGGCGGAAGGTCGGGTTCTGGGAAATAGCGGTAGTCGTGGGCGTACTCTTTGGAGCGTTGGGACGCCGTCTCCCCACGAGCTTCGACCCAGCCCCGGGTCTCCTGGACGATGCGGCCCCCCGACTCCAGCACTTCCTGCTGTCGCTTCAGCTCGAACTCAAGGGCACGGCGGACCGCCCGGAAGCTGTTCATGTTCTTGATCTCGACCTTGGTGCCGAACTCCGTCGCACCTCGGGGCCGGATACTCACGTTGGCGTCGCAACGGAAGCTGCCCTCCTCCATGTTGCCGCTGGACACGCCCAGGTACTGGAGGATGCGCCGCAGCTTCACCAGGTACTGCCAGGCCTCCTCTGGTGAGCGGAGGTCCGGCTCACCTACGATCTCCATGAGGGGGACGCCGGAGCGGTTGACGTCGACCAGGCTGTAGCTCTCGGCCCCATTCGAGTGGTGGCTGAGTTTGGCGGTATCCTCCTCCAGGTGGACTCGGGTGATACCGACCCGCTTTGACCGGCCGCCGTCCTCGATGGTCAGCCATCCATTGCTGCAAAAGGGCTGATCGTATTGGGAGATCTGGTACCCCTTCATCAGGTCCGGGTAGGGGTAGTTCTTGCGGTCGAACTTGCTGTAGGGGTTGATAGTGCAATTGAGGGCGAGGCCGGTCATGACCGTGGCCTCGACCGCCTGGCGATTGATGACGGGGAGCACGCCGGGCATGCCGAGACAGACCGGGCAGACGTGGGTGTTGGGGGGAGCGTTCTGGTAAGCGGCGCTGCAGGCGCAGAACATCTTGCTCCGGGTGAGGAGCTGGGCATGCACCTCGAGCCCGATGACCGCTTCGAAGTCCATCAACGTCTCTTTGGGAGTATAGCAGGTCTGGCGGGGCCTCCCGCACGGGTCGCCTGTTCGCGGCCGTGCCTACCAATCAAATAGATTATTGCTTCTGGCGACCCCCATGGGATTCGAACCCACCCTGAAGTTCGTTCCCGCCTATGCCTCTGTGAGAGGCAGGCATGGAGTTAGGTTCACCGATAGATGTCCCTTCGGTGCCCGACCTTGAGCACGACTACCAGCTTGTTCTCTTCGTCCTTCCCGAAGAGCGCCCGGTAGTCACCCGAGCGAAGCCTCCAGGTGTCTTCCTCCCCCTGCAGTTTCCTCACGTCTCCAATCATCTCCCCTGGTGGTAATGACGCCAACCCTCACTTATCGCCCGGCGGTCTTCATCTGTAGTTGGCTCATCGTCCTCGGGAGCCGCGGCCAACGGATCCGCGGTCACGCGCAAAGCCTCCAGCACTCTAGCGGCGACCGCTACTTCACTGGCAGGAAGCTGGTCAACCAGCCGGTGTAGCCGTTCTTTGGTGGTCTCGCTTCCTCGGCTTCAACCATTGATATGTAGATGATAACCCGACCGCCACTTGCGGTTCGATGTGGGGGGCCCGTGAGGATGGGAGGGTAATGGGTATGTTACCGGGGCTTCGGTGGCTACGCGGCCGGCGCCCGGGTGAGGGCGAGTTCCACCAAGGCCCCACCTTGCGCCGTCAGCAGCCGTTCGCCGCCTGCCTCCAAACTCAGCATGGCTAGCCCCTGAGCATACCCTGGGCCGTCGTCCTTCAGCGACCGGCGCACCCACGCCAATGCTTCGTTCCGGGATCGTGAGCTCGGCCAGAAACCATCCGAGCCTGCCCTGCACCTGG
>CAZPYZ010000226.1:0-6914 GCA_964590215.1 uncultured Dehalococcoidia bacterium
GCAGCGCAGTTCGCCGAGGTACCTGGCGTGCAGCGCATGTCCTCAGTGACCACCGGACAGGCCGGCTGGGAAGGGGCCACCTTCACCCTGGCTGGAGTCGACCCCGACCATTACGCGTCGGCGTTCCAGTTCCTGGCCGGCGACCGGTCTCAGGCTTTCCAGGCGTTGAAGAGCGGCGACGCCCTCCTCCTGCCCGCGCGGCTGGCCCGCGCCGCGGCGGCCGGCGTTGGGGACTCCATCCGCCTTCGGATCAACGGTGTCGACCGGCCATTCACCGTCGCGGGCGTGATCCAGCAATCCCTCCCCAGCGGCGATAACTATGGGGCCATCGTCATCTCTGCCGCGGACGCCCGGCGCTACGCGGGCGGCGACGCCTTCCAGTTCCTCTCCATCAGCGGCGGTGCCGTGGCGGGGGAGGACGAGGCCGCGTTCGTCAGCCGGCTGCGGACCCAGGCGGAGCAGTACGGGTTGGAGGCCAACACGGTGGCCAACCTGCAGGGCGCGGTGCGGGGCGCGATGGAGAAACTGCTAGCCGTTTTCGTGGTGCTCCTAGTCGTGGGCCTGGCCATCGGCGCGCTGGGCGTCTTCACGACGATGATGATGAACGTGAACCAGCGGGCCCGAGAGCTGGCCATCCTGCGAGCCCAGGGCATGACCAAGGGCCAGGTCCAGGTGATGGCCATGGCCGAGGGCGGCATCCTCGGGTTTATCGCCGCGGTCCTGGGCGTGCTGGCCGGGGCCCTGGTGACCGCGGTACTCATCGAGCTGAGCCGAACACCGGAGTTCGATCCCCAGTTCTCCTTTTCCCTGTCCATTGCCGTGGCCGCCTTGCTTACCGGCACCACCGCTGCACTGCTGGCTGCGGTGTATCCCGCCCGTCGTGCGGCAGACATCAATATCGCCGCGACCCTGCAGTTCGAATAGGGCTCCCCCTTCCCCGGGAAGGGCCCCGCACCTTGCCGCGGCGTCCTGAAGGCCGGGAGATTGTCATGTCTGAAAGGCCGCGCTTTTGTCACAACCTCTGAGGGATCCAGCAGATCTCGAATTACTGTCCCGCGGCTTGCTCCACAATTGAGGTACACTCTCGCAAGACAGGACGCCCTTTCAGGAGGTACGGCCATACCATGTGCTCCATCAACGAAGCGCAGTCCGGTCGGCTGCGCCCGGCGCCCAGGAGATCGAGTACCTGGGCTGGAACGCGGTCCGCATCTACTACAACATCAACCGGCCTCCCTGCAATGCCGTGAAGTTCCGCCGGGCCTTCGCGCTCGCCATCGATCGGGACGAGTACCTCAAGACCGCAACGACATCTCCAACCGGCGGCGGAACGGCAACTACACCAGCACCTCCGTCGGCCTGGGTCCGGGGCTGGAGCCGGACGTAGACTACCTGGTATACGGGTACTGGCACCCGAAATCCAACACGAACTACTACCAGGTCAACGACCCGCGCCTCACGGAGCTCGTTGAGGCCACGCGCCGGGAAGGGGACCCAGGCAAGAGGAATGAGGCGGTGCGGCGGGCCGCCCGTTACATCAACGATAACGTCATCGGGATCTGGATCTACTTCGGCGTCGGGTACCACTTCTGGCAGCCCCACGTGAAAGGGTTCTACGCCAATCAGGCCAACCGGGGCCGGCCGGAGCCCACGGCCTGGCTCGATAAGTAAGGCAGTTCCCTCTCCCTCTGGGAGAGGCAAGCTATCAGGGGTGAGGGCGCGACCACTCGCCCAGCAGGAAGGAGTGCATATGACCCGCATCTGGGACCGTTTCCTTACTGAGCACGACAAAGCAACTCTCGGTGACCGGGAGCCCAAGCGGCGCGGTTTCGGACGGCGCCCTGCCCTTCTCCTCATCGATTTCTACCGCTGGGTGTTCGGCGATAGGCCCGAACCTCTGCTGGAAGCGAAGAAGACCTGGCCGGGGAGCTGCGGCCTCGCGGCCTGGGATGCCATCCCACCGACGCAGCGGCTCCTTGCCGCCGCTCGGGAGGCGAAGATGCCGGTCATCTTCTCCACCGGCCTAGACGATCCCAGTGTCCAGGGGTGGGGCGGTGCCTGGCGCGCCTCTCTGGAGAAGACGAGGAGCCTCGAAGAGGACGACCGCAATCGCAGGCGTTACCAGATCATCGACGAACTTGCCCCTCTCCCCGGGGAGACCGTGATCCGGAAGTCTTCCCCTAGCGTCTTCTGGGGGACGCCTTTGGTGGGGCACCTCACTCACCTGGGAGTGGACTCTCTCATCGTGGCCGGGGAGAGCACCAGCGGCTGCGTCCGGGCCTCCGTGGTCGATGGGGCAACCTATCGCTACAAGATGGTGGTTGTGGAAGAGTGTGTTTTCGACCGTGTGGAAGCCTCCCATGCCATGAATCTGTTCGACATCAACGCAAAGTCCGCGGATGTACTGCCCCTTGCCGAGGTCCTGGAGTACATCGAGAACTGGAGGCTGGAGTGATGTCCGCCGCGCCCCATCGGGGTCCATAGCGGTGCTCAGAACGAGAGGGCAGCTTCCCTTTGGTGGCCCTTCACGACGCCGGGTATTCCGCGCGCCTGATGTCATTGAAGGCGCAGCGAAGAATCGCGAGGGGTGGCTTTGCTCCTCCTTCTCAGGGCTGCCCCGACAGCAAGAACGAACATCCCCACCGCCGCTGCCGGTAGCCCCAGCGGCGCTGCCCCCGTAGCCGGAAGCGCGTTGGGCAGCACCGTAACCGGGGCCAGTGACCCGGCGAAGGAGAGGCGCCCTTCCAACGCGGGGCTTACCGGCGAGTTTGCCTTGATGTAATCGCTGACCGCAAGGTCCAGGGGCACGTCGCCGCCCCGTACGTTCGTTCCCCTGGTGAGCGACGTGAAGCCGTCGCCTCCGCTGGCCATGAAATCGTTGACGACGACCCGGTAGGTGGCGGTGCGGTCCAGCGGGACGAAGCCCGCGGTAGTTCTCACCTGAGCCTCAGTGATGCGGGAGTTGGCAGCCCTGGTGAGGTCGGCGCTGAAGCGGAGGCCCGCAACCTGGAGGAAGCGGCCGGCAGACTCGCCCGGGTCAGGGGAGATGCGGCTGACGCCATTTTCCAGCGCAGCCAGCAGGTCCGCCCCGCTGATGTCCATCTGGGTCAGCCGGTTGCCGAAGGGCAGGGCGTCCAGCACCTGCCCGAAGGAGACCTCACCTGCAGGGATGGTGGCCCGGATGGCTCCGCCATTCATAAGCGCGATCTGGGTCCGGTCCGTCTGGGTGGCCCAGAGCATTGCGTCGGCGATGAGGTTCCCGAAGTTGACCTCCTGGTTACGAACCACGGCCCGATCACCGATCAGGTCTACCGCGGTCTGCCCGATCACCTGCCTACGCAGCGCCAGCAGCGGCGCCTCCAGCTCCTTGAGCTTCGCGGCGACTGCCGAGTCGTCGGCCAGCCAGGCGCCCACCAGGATGGGCTCGCCCACCCAGTTTTGGACGACGCCCTTGTCGTCGAAGAGGAGGTCGAGGCGCCCCAGCAGCCGCCCCCAGTTGAGCGCATGGACCACCAGCGTGCGGCCGCCGCTGGGGGTCCTGGCCACGCTGGGATAGGGGCCGACGGGCCTGCCCAAGGAGGCGTCCAGCTTCGCCGGGTCACCTAGAAGGGTGTCAGTGTGGCCGCTTACGATGACATCGATACCGTTGACCTTCGAGCCCAGGTCCATGTCGGCCTGGTAGCCCAGGTGGCTCAGCAGGATGATCTTGTTGACCCCCTGGCCTTCCAGGGTCGCCACCATCTCCCGCGCGGTCTGCACCGTGTCCTTAAGCCGGAGGTTGACGGTGTGCTGGGAATGGACGGTGACCAGGAAGTCCTCCGTGACCAGGCCAAACATGCCGATGTTCTCGCCGCCCACCTTTTTGACGACAAAGGGTGGAATCTTCCCTGCCAAGGCTGGCTCTCTCGAGACATCAACATTGGCCAGCACCGCGGCGAAACGGGCGCCGGAGAGGAAGTTCTCGGCCAGCGCAGCGGGGCCGAGGTCGAACTCGTGGTTGCCCAGGCTGACGGCGTCGTAGCCGGCCATGTTGTAGAGGTCCCGTGCCTCCGTGAATCGGTGCTGAACGAAGTACAGGGTGCCCTGGGCGATGTCCCCGGAGTCTAGCAGGAGCAGGTTCGGGATCTGGCCGCGCAACTGCTTTACCAGGGTCGCCCGCCGGGCGATGCCGCCCTGGGAGACGTTGTTGAACACAGAAGGCTCCCAGTGGCCGTGGTTTTCGCTGGTGTGCAGGATGGTAAGGTGGAAGCCCTGCTGTGCCTGAGTAGCCTGGGACGGCTGGAGGAGGAAGGCGATGACGGCGAGGAGGAGGGCGAGTCTCTTCATGGTGCCTCCGTTTCGGGGAAGGTAGACGACCCCTGGAAGTATACTTGAACGTGCCATGACCACTGCAACCGAGCCCCGTCCGCTCCCTGAAGGAGAGGGAATCAAAGAGACAGGATCGGTCCGCCCGAAAGTCGCTGTGGTCTATACCCGCCCTGAGACGGTGATGGAGGACATTGACCGGGCGCTGCGGTTGGCTGACCTTCCCGCCCACCTGCCCAAGGGCCCCGGCACGCTGCTCAAGATCAACATCTCCTGGCAGCACTTCTATCCCGCCTGCTCGACCACGCCCTGGCAGTTGGAGGGCGCCATTAGTGCCCTTCGAGCCCTGGGCTACGACGAGCCAGAGGACCGGGCGGCGGGAAACGGACTCATCCCGGCGCAGAACGGAACCGTGGTCGTCGATTCCCGGGAAGGGGAGGTCAACAACAAACACAAGGCGGTATTGGACCGATACGGTCTGGAGAGCGTTCACCTGAACGATCCTCAGGTCCCGTGGGTGCGGTACGAGCCGAAGAGCCCGCTGCTGGTGCTCGACAAGGTCTATCCGCAGGGGCTGAAGATCCCCGCCCTCTTCCCCGGGAAGAACATCCTCCACCTGCCGACGATGAAGACCCACGTGTTCACGACCATCACTGGAGCGATGAAGAACGCGTTTGGGGGGTTGTTGAACTTCGAACGGCACTGGACCCACGCCGTCATCCACGAGACGCTGGTGGACCTGCTGGCCATACAGCGGGAGATCCACCCGGGGGTGTTCGCCTTGACCGACGGCACCTTCGCCGGCGATGGGCCGGGCCCTCGGGCGATGCGGCCCTACGTGAAAAACACAATCGTGGCGGGCGCCGACCAGGTGGCCGTTGACGCCGTCGCCGCGAAGATGATGGGCTTCGATCCCCTCTCCATCAAGTTCATCCGCCTGGCCTACGAGCGAGGGATGGGATGTGGTGATCCCCAGGAGATCGAGGTAGTGGGCGAGGACATCAGCGGGGTGGACTGGCGCTTCCATGGCAACGAGAACACCCTGGCCAGCCGGGGCCAGAAGCTGATCTACTGGGGCCCGCTCAAGCCCTTGGAAAACCTCCTCCTCCGGTCCGCTATCGTGCCCTGGGCCTACTTCGCTTCCAACCTCTATCACAATGGCTTCTGGTTGAACGTCGTCGGGAAGGGCCGCATCCAGGAGATGTTGAAGACGGAGTGGGGCGAGCTGTGGCAGCGGTACTAAAATGGGCGTCTTCTATCACCGCTTAACGGTGCTCTCCCAGTCCGGCGCTGTTGCTGAGGAAGTTGAAGCCCTGGTCGACACGGGCTCGACTTATCTCTGGCTTCCGCGCCGTGTACTCGAGCGGCTGGGACACCGGCCTGTTGCTACTCGAAGGATTCAGGTGGCGACCGGAGATGAGATCGAGCGAGGGATTGCGCCGGTGGTTGTCCGGCTCAACGGTGAGGCGTGGGCGATCCCATGCATCTTCGGCGACGACGCCAGTACGCCGCTCTTGGGTTCGATGGTTCTGGAGGCCTTCGGTCTGGCGGTCGACCCGTTCAACCATCGCTTGATCCCGGTGCCGTCCCTTGCGATGTAATGCCTTTTGACATCGGCATTCCGGAGCTGATCCTTATCTTTGTCGTCGTCCTCATGGTCTTTGGGCCGGGGAAGATCCCAGAGATCGCGAGGAACCTGGGCAAGGCCGTTGCGGAGGTGCGGCGGGTTGGGAGCGATTTCACCCGCGAGCTGACGGGTGAGACAGCGCCGCCGAGCCCCCCACGGCGGATCTGTTCGCGCTGTGCCAGTCCGAATCCCGTTGGGAACTACTTTTGCTTTCAGTGCGGCATGAATTTGACGGAAACGATCCGCCCATCCTCTTCTCCGCCCGATGATGCGTGACACCGTGACACGTGATGCGTGATACGTGAGGTCCGAGGCTGTTTGACGAAATCACGCATCACGCATCACGCATCGGACTGAGGAGATGATGCGCATCTACGACATCAGCGTCCCACTTACTCCCGATATGCACGTCTACCCCGGGGACCCCGGGATGCAGTTGGAGCGGCTGGTGGAGGTTGGGGAGAGATCCCACTTTGCGCTCTCCCGCTTGGTGTTGGGAACACACACCGGCACCCACGTGGACCCGCCGGCCCACTTCTACCCGGAGCGGTCGTCGGTGGACCAGATACCGCTCGACACCCTGGTGGGCCCGGCCCGCGTGGTTGATGTGGGCGGTGCGCCGGCGATTACGTTGGACGTGGTGCAGTCCTTACCGGGGGGTACGCCGCGCGTGCTGTTCAAAAGCCACAACGGCGCGCTCTGGGAAAAACCCAAGTTCCAGCGCCGTTTCACCTACGTCGAACCCGAGGCAGCAAAGGAGCTGGCCACGCGGGGCGTAAAGCTGGTTGGGATTGACTACCTATCCGCCGAACGGTACGGCGCCCGCGAGCCCCTCACCCACTGGGCCTTGCTGGGATCGGACGTGATCATCCTCGAAGGGATCGATCTCCGGGAGGTGCCCGAGGGTGTGTACACGCTGGTGTGTCTGCCTCTCAAGGTTGTCGGTGGGGACGGCGCCCCGGCGAGAGCAGTGCTCATCGAAGGC
>CAZPYZ010000227.1:0-6909 GCA_964590215.1 uncultured Dehalococcoidia bacterium
CCCCGCTACGGCGGCACCCTGAACCTGGCCGCCGAGAACGACCCCTTCGACTGGGACGCCAGCTATGCGGGGAAGTCCACGCCTAACCAGTACGGCGTTGCCCTGGTCTATAGCGGCCTGACGCGGTTCAAGAGCGGGCCCGACGTCGAGTTCACCGAGAACATCCTGCTCCCCGACCTGGCGGAGCGCTGGGAAGTGACTCCCGACGCCAAGGCCTTCACCTTCCACCTGCGCCAGGGCGTCAAGTTCCAGGACGTTGCGCCCCTCAACGGGCGGGAGCTCACCTCTGCAGACGTGAAATGGACCCTGGAGTACCGCTCCCGCTCGGGAGAGCTGAAAGACAAGAAGCTGCCCCCGGGGGAGGTCAGCTATATGTTCGACGCCCTCGACCAAGTGGAGACGCCCGATCGCTACACCGCGGTGGTCCGGTTCAAGGAGTCCTTCGCGCCCTTCCTGAACTACACCGGCTCCCGCTGGAACCCCATGATGCCCAGGGAGATCTTCGAGCAGGACGGCCACCTCAAGGACCGCATGATCGGCACGGGGCCATACTTCCTGGACACCGCCGCAGTTCAGAAGGGGACCCGGTGGGTCTGGAAGAAGAACCCGAGCTACTTCGAGGCCGGCAAGCCCTACATGGACGAGATACGCTGGCTGATCATCCCCTCCGAGTCCTCCCAATTCGCGGCTTTCCAGACCAAGCAGATCGACCAGCTGGACCGCCTCGGCTACCAGGCGTTCCAAGAGGTGAGGAAGGTTGCCCCTCAGGCCGAGAGCTTCAAGTACTACGCCACCAACGCCCAGCAGATCTCCCTCTCCCAGGCCCCGTCCAGGGCCGGTAGTCCCTTCACCGATGTACGCGTTCGGCGCGCCATCTCTATGAGCCTGGACAGAGACGAAATCAATAAGGTCGTCGCGGGTGGGGAGGGGTTGTGGGCCATGCCCGGCGCCGTTGCCGGGACCTACTCCCAAGAGGAGACCCGCAAGCTGGTCCGCCAGGACCTGGAGGCGGCGAAACGCCTGCTGGCCGAAGCCGGTTATAATCCGGGCCTCGAGCTGGAGTGGTTCTTCCCCAGCACCGAGTCCCAGGACAACATCACCATGTACCAGCTGGTGCAATCCCAGATGAAGCGGGTCGGGGTGAACGCGGTCCTGAAGCCCATCGACCTCGCGGAACAGCGGTCCCGCCGTCGCGCCGGGAATTTCGACTTCGACGCGGCCATCGGAGGGACGGGACAACTGAACGCCGACATCGACTCGCTGATCATCAAGTACCACAGCACCTCTTCCACCAACTACGTGAAGGCCAAGGACCCTGAGATGGACAAGCTGCTGGAGGCGCAGCGGCGGGAGCCCGACCGCGCCAAGCGCGAGGCGATGATGAAGCAGGTCTCCATGCGGCTGCTGGAGACCCTGCCGGTGGTGGACACCATCTACGTCCCCCGCTGGGAGGCCTGGCATCCGTACCTGAAGAACTACCGCCCCCACTACACCGACACCTCTGCCTACCGGCACGCCTGGTTGGAGAAGTAAGGAGCCTGGAAGAACCCCAGCGGCCCGGCGTTCCCTCGGACGGGCCGCTCCATGAGGAGGAAGCTATGAAGGGCATAACTTTTGGAGGCTGCGCATTGCTCCTGGCGCTTGGAGCCCTGGCCGTTGCCTGCGGCCCGGCGCCATCCCCCGCGCCTGTTGGCGATACGCCGGCGCAACCGAAATATGGCGGGCGGCTCAACACCTGGGTGGCCCAGGACCCCACCAGCTGGGACCCGACCATTTCCGGCGTCTCCAGCGTCAGCGACCGCTGGCGCGCCAGGGCGTATCAGAGCCTCCTCGGGTTTAAGGCCGGTCCCGATGTTGAGTTTGGGACCATGATCCTGCAGCCGGAGCTGGCAGAGCGCTGGGAGATCTCCCCCGACGCCAAGACCTATACCTTCCACCTGCGCAAGGGCGTCAAGTGGCAAAACGTGCCGCCGGTGAACGGCCGGGAGCTGACCGCGGCCGATGTCAAGTTTTCCTACGAATACGCCACCCGCACCGGCGAACTGGAACCGGCCTTCAAGGAGAAGAAACTGAAGCCCGCCCGCTTCACCTGGTGGTTCGAGGGGATGGAGCGCGTGGAGACTCCGGACAGGTACACCGTGGTGGTGAAGTTCAAGGAACCCTTCGCTCCCTTCATCAACTACGTGGCGGTGGACAAGAACGCGATCTACGCTCGGGAGGTCTACGAGAAGGACGGCCATTTCGAGGACACCCTGATAGGCACCGGCCCCTTCATCTGGGACGATGCTGCCTCGCAACGGGGGACGCGCTACGTCATGAGGAAGAACCCCGACTACTGGGAAACGGGGAGGCCTTACCTGGACCAGATCTTTGGCAACGTGCTGCCGGACTCTGGGACGGCTCAGGCGGCTTTCCGGACAAAACAGGTGGACATGCTCAGCGAGGGCGGAAGTGAGTTGAACGCTGAGGAAAAGAAGCAGGTGCAGGCCGCAGTGCCCAACGCCGTTTTCTACCCGGAGCGCAGCCCCTCTCCCGACAACATGTACCTTAATGTCCGCCGGGCGCCCCTCAATAACGAACTGGTCCGCCGCGCATTGTCCTTGGCCCTCGACCGGGATGAGCTGATCCGAACGCTGGCAGGTGGGGACGGGGGATGGGCCCTGGCGGGGGCCTTCCCGGACACCTTTACCCAAGACGAGATGCGCAAGATCCTTCGTTACGACCCGGAGGAAGCAAAGCGGTTGTTGGCTCAGGCAGGCTATCCCAATGGCGTGGACGTGGAGTACTACGATTCCCAGTCCTATGGGCAGAGCCACTGGACCATGGCGGAACTGGTCCAATCACAGTTGAAGAAGGCCGGCATCCGCATGAGCATCAAGATCCTGGATCATGCCGCCTACCTCGCCCAGACCCGGGGCAACACCTTCGACCTGGCCATTCGAGGCAAAGCCCTCATGGGAGACGTGGACTCGTACCTGTTCGCGGTGTTTCACCCCAGCTCGGAGTCGAACTACGGCGGTGTCAACGATCCCCAACTGACGCCCCTGCTGGAGCAGCAGCGACGGGAAGCCGACCCAGCGAAGCGGAAGGAAGTCGTCCGGCAGGCGGTCCGTTATATCGCGGACCACGCTTGGGGTCTGGCCACCATGTACGACACCGAGTACCACGCCTGGCACCCCTACGTGAAAAACTACGCGCCCCACTGGGGCACCGATGGCTGGCCCCTCACGAATGTATGGGTCGAGAAGTAGCCATGTCCACCTGTCATTCTGACGAGCGACGGGGGAGGGCGCTGGGAGCGGGGAGCGACGGAAGAATCTCCGCGAGGATCGCATTGACAACCCCACCTGTCGCGGAGATTCTTCGGTCCGCCCTCCATGCCCAGCCCGCACCCCTGCTCCCTCAGAATGACAGGGGACCCCGGGCGCCGTTCATCCTTCCTATCGCCTTCGCGTCCCTGCTTCTCTCGTGCGCGCAACCCCAACAGCCCGCGCAGCCCTCCCCCTCGGTCGAACCGAAGTACGGCGGCACCATCTCCGTCGAGGAGCTGACCGAGCCCACCAACTTCGACTTCAGCCTGGCCGGCATCTCGCGAGGCAACCAGCAGGCCATTGCCCTGGCGTACAACTCCCTCCTCACCTTCAAAACCGGCCCGGAGGTGGAGTTCAGCGATCTCGTCCTTCAGCCGGAGATCGCGGGGCGCTGGGAGGTCACGCCCGACGCCAGGAGGTACACCTTCCACCTGCGCGAGGGAGTAAAGTTCGCCAACATGCCCCCGGTGAACGGACGGGAGGTCACCTCGGCGGACATCAAGTGGAACTACGAGTACCACTCCCGCACGGGGCAGTTCAAAGAGAAGCACCCGGGCCCGGGGCAGTTCGCCTGGATGTTCGAAGGCGTTGAGCGGATCGAGGCACCGGACCCCGCCACCGTGGTGGTGCACTTCGAGAAGCCTTTCGCCCCCTTCCTCAGCTATGCCGGCTCCTTCACGACCCCCATTCAACCCAAAGAGATCTACGAGCGGGACGGCCACTTCAAGGACGATGTGGTGGGCACCGGGCCCTTCCAGCTGGACCGGGCCGCCTCTCAGAGGGGCACTCGGTGGGTGTTCAAGAGAAACCCAAACTTCTTCCGGGCTGGGTTGCCGTACCTGAACGAGGTCCGCTGGCTGCTGTTGCCCGACATTACCACCACCATGGCCGCGTTCCAGACCAAACAGCTGGACATCATCTCCCAGACCCTCTCCCAGCAAGAGGCCGAGACCATCAAGCGCCAGAGCCCGGAGGCGCAGCTCTACACCTACAACAACCTGGGAGCCCGCAACCTCTATATGAACCAGCGCCGTCCTCCCTTCAACGACGAGCGGGTACGTAAGGCCATCGGGTTCGCCCTTGACCGGGACGAGATCATCAAGACCTTCAGCGGCGGCAGAGGCCAATGGGCCGTGCCCGGCCTCTTTCCTGGCATCCTGACCCAAGAAGAGATCAAGGCGATGCTCCGGTACGACCCCGAGGAGGCGAAGCGTCTGCTGGCCCAGGCGGGCCACGGCGCGGGCCTGGATCTCGAGTTCTTCTACCCCGGCAATGCCTTTGGCGAGGTCCACGTCCAGGAGTCACAACTGATCCAGGCCCAGTTCAAGAAGGTCGGGATCAACCTTACCTTCAAGTCCTTCGACCTGCCGGAATATCTCAGCCGCACTCGTAGGGACACCTACGACATCACCCTGCGGGGCACCGGGCCGGAGCCCGACGTGGACGCGTACCTCTACGCGGCGTTTCACCCTGACTCGCAGCGGAACTACCAGGGCGTCAACGACCCGAAGCTGACCGAGCTGCTGGAGGCGCAGCGGCGGGAGCCCGATCCGGCCAAGCGCCGGGAGATCTGGCGCCAGGCCGGCCGCTACCTTACCGAGCACGCCCTCGGCCTGGTCACCTACAACGCCGCGAGCTTCGAGTTCCAGCAAGGGTATGTCCGAAACTACCGCGTCAACGGCGGCCGGCGCGTCTGGCCCCTCGCCGCTACGTGGCTGGACAAGTAGTGATGCTGCGCCCGTTAGGCTTCACCGGTAGCGCAAGGTCGCAGCGCCGGCATCTGTCAATCGCAGCCGTTCTGTCGTTGCGAGGAGCAGAGGTGGTGGGGAAACCCGTGGTGGGCAAAGCCTGCCCTGAGCGGAGCCGAAGGGAAGCAATCCGGGGGTGGGGCAACGTCGGTGATCGGCCGCCGAGATCTAGTTCCACGGCAATCTGCGGTAGGGAGGCAACCCCACGAGACCCGGCATCCCTCCCGCCCGTGATTGCCTGGTTCCTGTTATTGGCGATGGCCTTTCCTTTCGCCTGAGGGCCGCAGACGGCGCCTGCGGGCGACTCGCCCGCAGGGGCGCCCCAGCCGAAGTACGGCGGCATCCTCCGCATGCAGGTCGAGGAGGAGGGCGCCAACCTCGACACCACGCTGACCCGCGGCATCGATTGGAGCTCTGGGTCCGCCCACGCGGCCCTGCTCGGGACGGCTTACGGACCCGGTCTCGAGTTCGAAGACCGCCGCCTGGTGCCCCGGCTGGCGGAGCGATGGGAGGTTTCTCCCGATGCCAAAACCTTCACCTTCCATCTGCGGCGGGACGTGTCGTTTCCCCCCGTGCCACCGGTAAACGGCCGGGCCTTCACCTCGGACGACGTGGCATGGAGCTACGAGTACATCAGCCGCACGGGCCGCCTCAACGAGAAGAAAGTCCGGCCCAGCCTGAAGGCCTTCATGTTCTCCGGGCTGGAGAAGATAGAAACGCCCGACTCCGCAACGGTGGTAGTGCGGTTCAAGGACCCCTATGTCGCCTTCCTGAATTATGCCGCCGAGAACGAGGTCTATGCCCAGGAGACCTTCGACGAGGCGGCCGGGAGCATCGCGGGCGCCACCGGCCTCGGCCCATACACCTACGACCAGGCCGCATCCCAGAAAGGGGCGCGCTGGGTGTACAAGAAGAATTCGGCGTACCTGGAGACCGGGCATCCCTACTTCGATGAGGTGCATCACCTATACCTGCAGTCTGACGCCACGGTAGAGGCGGCCTTTCTGGCGCGCCAGCTCGACATCCATGTGCCGGAAGGGGAGAACCAGGCCCAAGGGATGGCACGGCACCAGGGCGCGAAATCCTTCGTTACACCCAGTGGGCGGTTCTCACACTTCTACATCAACTCCCGCCATCCTCATCTGAATGATGTCCGGGTCCGAAGGGCCTTCTCTCTGGCTATCAACCGCGACGAGATCATCAAGACCATCTTCGGCGGCAAAGGTGGTTGGGCCCTCGCGGGAGGGGATCGTACGCTCTTCACCCAGGAAGAGGTGAAGCAGATCATCCCCTACGATCTTGACGAGGCGAAACGGCTGGTGGCAGAGGCGGGCTACCCCAACGGCGTCACCATCGACTGGATGGTCACCAGGGAGTACGGCGACGTGTACATCAGCCGGGCCGAGCTGATTCAAGCCCAGATGAAGAGGGCGAACATCAACCTGGTGCTCAGACCCATGTCCAGCAGCGTCGAGATCAACAGCATCCGGCGGACTCCGGATGGGCACCAGATCACCGCTTCCAACAACAGCTCGACCCCAGACCTTGGCTATAACCTGGAGCGCCAGTACTCGCCGGGTTCGTCCAACAACTACGGCGGCGTCAACGACCCGGACCTCACCGCCCTGATCAGGGCGCAGGCCGCGGAAGTCGATCCGGAGAGGCGGAGAGAACTGGTCCGCAGGGCCATGCGCATCATCAACGGCGAAAAAGTCTATGGCCTCGCGACGACCTATGAGCCCGCCTACGTAGTCTGGCAGGCCAATCTGGCCAATGTTCACCCCAACATCTGGGCCGGCTACCGGCGCATCGCCATCGATAGCGTGTGGCGGGAATAGCCATTCAGCCCC
>CAZPYZ010000228.1:0-6896 GCA_964590215.1 uncultured Dehalococcoidia bacterium
GATGCAGCCGTCCCTGGAGCGGGCGCTGACACACAAGGGGCTGCTGGGCGCGTGACCAAAGCCATCGCCCGATAGGGCTTCATCGGCGAACGACCGCTGGCGGCGGTTTCAAAGGAGGCACGTCCATGACATCACCAACGGGCGGTCAGGGTTTTATTTCGCTAACGGGCGAAGGCAAAACGTTACAGGTGCTGGGCGCGACCTGGACTTTCAAGGCCCTCGGCGAGCAGACCGGCGGAAGACTTGAGACCTTTGAGGTGGTTTTCCCGCTCACTGTACAATTGCCCACCCATGTCCACCGGCAGTTCGATGAAGGGATCTACGTTCTGGAAGGCGAACTCACCGCCCGGGTCGGCGACCGCACGGTTACGATGCGCGCGGGTTCGTTGGCCTTCGTTCCGAGAGGCACAATCCACCGAGTCGAAAACGGGGGAACGTCTCCAGCTAAGATCTTGCTCTGGGAAGCACCAGCGCCTGGCATTGACAAGCTCCTGGAACAGATGAGCCAGCTGCCTCCTGGCCCGCCCGATATGAATAAACTCCTTCCCCTTATGCAGCGGTACGATATCGAAGTGGTCGGCGGTTCGTAGGGCCACGGCCTGGGGGACAGGCAGCACGACTCCTCGTTAGTGCCGGATGGGACGACGGCGCCGCCTGGCCTCATCGGTACTTTTGGGTGCTGTCGAAGGCCCCGAGACCGGTTGGTGTGAAAGCGGAGGACAAGGATGCCAATGTGCGTGGTTCTCGGTGGGTTCACTGCCCAAGGCATCTGCTCTATCAAGGATCCGGCACTGCACGGGGATCACCCGGGCATGGTTGGGCCCGGCCGGTTGGTAGTAGGGTGGTGGCTTGCCCTGGTCGCCCTTGCGGCTCTCGCAGGCGGCCAACCGCAACCTGGCCCAGCACCTCGACTTGGCTATCGCTGAGTTCCGGAACATGAGGATGCAGCCGTCCCTGGAGCGCGCGCTCAAGCACAAAGGGCTGTTAATGGCGTAGGTGGTTAACCGACCTCGTCAGGGCAGGGCCTCGCCCACGGCGCGCCGCAGCGATCGGACGACTTCATTCAACAGCGGGGCGGGCAGCGCTTGTCCGAAGGGCCCGCGCACCAGAAACCCCTTGTCCAGACACGTGATCTGCTCGCACTTGGCCATCGAGTCGTGTTGTTGCCCACCTGCGCCCGCGGGGATGAGCACGTGAGTCGGCAGCGGCCGCAGGTGCGTGGACAGAGGCACCACCAGCACATCGCCTGCCAGGCGGTTCCGCACGTCCGCGGATATGACCAGCGCCGGACGTGGTGTGTGGGGATCGGCCGGTTGGCCGGGGAGTTCAACCGTCCAGATCTCGCCGCGCCGGGGAAACCCGGCCGGCCCGGGGGAGGTCATGGCCAAAGCGCCGAGGCGCGGTGAACGGCAAAGGACGCCCAGGCCGCGTCCTCCTTACGCTCCTCCTCTGAGAGCGTCTGATAGTAACGCTCAATCTCCGCATCCTGCTGTGCCTGAAGCCACCCCCGCACCGCCTCGGCACACAGACCGCTGCGAGTTGCCCCCGGGTGGGACGCCACATGCTGATCAATCGCTGTCAGCAACTCTTCGGCCAGGGTTAGCGTGACCTTCACCGATCCCATATCGACAATACTTCCTGCTTCATGGTTACTTCATACTACTGTAACACCGCCCGAATTGGAGTCCGACGGGTAACCGTCCACAATTTTGGGTTCACAGTTCTGGGTTCCCCCCACTCCCCTCAGCACCCCGAACCAAGAACGTTGGACTCTGAACTCGTACGTTGACAGCCCCACCGAACCCGCTATAGTTGGCCCACTCATGAGCAAGATTCAATAGATGGGAGGCTTTGTAGTTTCTCTTTGAAATCTGACCCAGGTTTCTCTCCGAAAATTGATCCACCCGGCGGGGTCTTCCGGTCAGGTCTTCAGGCGCAGCTCAAAAAGGCCGGCATGAACCTCAGACTCCGGGTGCAGCCAGACGCCGCCGGAGTGGCGCGCCTGCTCCACCGGTGCCAGTTCGACATGATGGCCATGGGCGCCCTCTTTGCGGATGTCGACTCCTACCTGCATGCGACGTACTACTCGAGGTCGGGGACCAACTACCAGTGCCTGAACGACCCGAAACTTGACGGCATGATCGAGGCGCAGCGCCGGGAGCCAGACCCGGCCAAGCGGCGCGAGCTCGTGCGGCAGGCGTCACGGTACATCAACGAGAACGCAATTGGGCTCGCGCTCTACAGCCCTTTTACCCACCAAGCGTGGCAGCCCTACGTCAAGAACTAACACCCGTCTTGGGAAGGGAACGCGCGGCGCGAGATCTGGGTCGAAAAGTGACGAAAAGATGGCAACGTTGTTCCCTCTACGGAGACGGCTGAGGGGAGGAGGAGGTGGCGCATTCGAACCGAGCCAAGGTGAACCTCCCGTTCTTGTGGACGTCAACTCTCCCTTAGCCAGTCATCGCTGTAGTATAGAGCGGGCTTGGCGGCCTCGGGGTATGGAGCGTCTTGTCCTGCCATTAGCATCCATGGAATGTAGTCATATCCCTGCTGTAACAAGAGAAGGAGAACGGACTTGCCGAAACCCTCTCCGGTACCCGATGCCCTGAGCAAGCCGTTTTGGGATGCTTGCAACGAAGAGCGCCTGGTCATGCAAACGTGCGCTCAGTGCGACTGGATGCAATACCCGCCTCGGGAGAAATGCACCAAATGCGGGTCGGCGGACCACCTTGAATGGCATCCCGTCAGCGGCCGCGGCAGGATCAGCGGTTACTGCGTGCAGCACGATTCGCGCATCGCGTCCCTGAAAGAGGACCAACCCTTCAACCTGGCGATCGTTGAGTTGGAGGACCACCCGGAAATCAAGATGTTCTCCCATCTCCCGGGGACCCCCGTAGGGAAAGTGCCGGTTGGAGCCAGGGTGCATCTCGAGTTTGAGGTGACTCCCGCAACCGGCCAGAAAGTACCTGAATGGAGAGTGGTCCAATGACACAGAACGCTCCGCACGCCCTGCTCCGCGAAAAAGAGGGTCTCGGCATCTGGGAACACCGGGGAAAGGTCGCCATTGCCGGCATCGGCCACTCGCCCGCTGACCGCCGTTGGGATGGGAACCTGGAGACCAGCTTGGGGGCCTACGCCCTCATCGCCGCTCAGCGAGCGCTGGACGATGCGGGTATCACGGCGGACGACGTGGACGGCATCGTTGCGAGTCCCAACGGCATGGGAGCCCCTTGGGCGCCGCGGGAGTATTTTGCGCAGCCCTACGACTCGGAGGATGGTCTCTCCGGGGTGAGCGCAGATTGGGTCATAAAACAGATGGGACTGAAGCACATCAAGTACGCCGTCCACCACAACGACATCAATCCGATGATGGCCGTCGCCGCCCAATCTGTGGGCGACGGGCTGGCGCATACCATACTGGTCGTGCGCGCTGTGGGGAACATGCCGGGCCGGTACGCGCAGAAGCGGGCCAATACCGTCTCCGGGCCTTCCCAATGGACTGACGTGTGGGGTTTTTGGGGAATGGCCCAGCAGGGCTACACCTTCAACCAGTACTGCACCAGGTACGGTAGGAGCCTGGATGGGATGGCTCCCCTGGCCGTCAACCTCCGTAGGAATGGTCTGATGTTTCCGGAGGGCTACTACGCCCAGAAGAAGGCTGAACCGCTGACGGCGGAAGAGTACCTGAACTCGCCTTGGGTCAACGAGCCCATCCGCATGCACGACTGCGATATACCCATTCAGGCCGTGGCCGCTTACGTGGTCACTACTGCAGAGCGGGCCAGGGATATGAAGCAGAAGCCGGTCTATTTCCTGAACCACTGCTTCCAGGGCGGCATGATCCGGAGCAGCGCTCAGACGCTGGATGAGTGCGAAGCGTCGTGCGACCAGTTGGTGCGAAAGCTGCTCGGCGGCGCTGGGATCACCATCGAGGAAGTCGACGTCTTCAACCCTTACGACGGTTTCATCACCTTCGTTCAGTACTACCTGGAGGCGTTCGGGTGGCATGGCGTCAAGCGGGGCGAGGCCCATGACTTCTACGGCGAGGACATCAGGGTCGAGGGGCCGCACCCCCTGATGTCGAGCGGTGGCAACCTTGGTAATGGGCGCTCGCGGTGCTGGCACTGGACCGACTCGGTCCAGCAGTTGCAGGGCAGGGCCGGCGCGCGTCAGATCCGGGACAAGGCCGAGATCGCCGTAGTTGGCCTTGGAGGCGTCATGGCCGCTGCGGGGTCCTGGGCTGTCCTGAGCAACAGGCCAGATAATGAGAGGTCGGGCACCGCAGGCACCGACAGCAAAGACTGAAAGGAGGCGCCCCACATGCCAGCCCGGACATGGTGGGTCCTAACCCTGCTCACGGCGGTGGTCCTGGAAGCTGGACCGCCTGGGGAGGAACCTGCGGGACCTGCTGACGATTTGCGAGCGGCTGGAGACTCTGGGCGTCGGGCTGGTCTCGCTCCAAGAGTCCATCGACACGGGGACGCCCGCCGGACGGATGATGTGGAACATCCTGGGGACCTTCAGGGGCGGCAGGCGTGCGAGCAGCCGATGGTTTCGGCGGAGCTAGTGGAGGCGCAGATCGCCACCTACGTGGGCGGGATGCGGCTGCCGCCTGAGTGCCTTGGCGAGGTGGTGGCCGAGCTGCGGCAGCGCCGAGGTTCCCCGGGGGCGGGGACATCGATGCGAGCCTGGTACGGCGGCAGCTCGAGCGGTGGCAGCGGCTGTACGCCTGGGAGAGATCGACGAGCGGACGTATCGCCGGGAGGCGGCGCCGCTCAGGAAGCGGCTTGCGGAGATGGAGCGGCCGGCGGAGGTCCTGGACGTTGAGCGTGCGGTGTACTACCTGCGGGATGTGGGGAAGCTCTGGGTGGAGAGTCCGAGGGGGAGCCAGCGGGAGTTCGTGCGGGAGGTCTTCGACCGGATAACGCTACGGGGCCGCAGGTGGAGGCGCTAGCTCCGAAAGCGCTGTATGCGCCGCTGTTTGTCCTGGACCGGCGGGAGCGGTTTGGGGGAGTTATGGTAGGTGTAGTATGGCTCCGCGAGCAGGGGGAAAATCCGAACTTTTGTGAACCTTGAGGTTCTGGTGTGCCTCGGCGGTGCGGGTCGGGGACAGCCGCGATTCGCCGCCTTCCATTGGGACAAGCGCATGCGCTCTTAGGCTTCCTGCGACGGGATGCCGTATTGCCCCAGGAGCTGGCCAGCCCGCTCCACGCCTTCCTCCGTAAGGTAGGCCGACTTGGCGCCGCGACTGCTTGGGATCAGGCCCTCATTGGCCAATCCATTCAGGACGTCAAAATCGGATCGCTTCCAGCAACGCCGGAGTTCGCCGGGCCGTTCGGTTCAGGCCGTGAGAAACATAAGCATGAGAGTGGGGTCGCGCACGGCCTCTTCCTGTTGGGCCATCAAGGTCCTCCTCCTTCGCCTGACCTAGCGACCGTCATGCCAGTGCGGCTTCCACGTCAAAGCCTAACGCCCCGGCGCGGCGCACCTCGGGGCTGACCCCGCCCCGTCCCCATAGCGCGTAGATCGGAGCTTCGGCCGGCTGGGGCACGCGGGTCGCCTTGCGGCGAAGGGTCTCCAGGTCTCGCGCATCCAGGGGGCGCTGCTGCCAGCGCGCCTCGCCAAGCAGGTGGGTTCGACTCGCGAGCAAACCAAGCACGTCGACTTCACAGGCCTCGCCGGAGCTGGCCCACCATCGACCGACGACAAGACCCGCTGGAAGGTCTCCGCGTTCGACGAGGCGGCGGGCATGGGCGCGAGCAGCCTTCTCAAAGACCGCGCCGAGATGCCGCTGCCAGAGCGGGTCAACGCGTGCCAGCACCGCAGGACCCTGCCGCGTCTCGATCTCGGGGAGGCTGGAGTAGAGGACGCCGAACCAGAAGGCCAGGTACGGATCGTTGATCTCGTAGTCAGGACGGGCTCCCTTGGGCGCACCCACGGGGAGGGCCTTGCGAACGAGCCCGCTGGCCACCAGCACATCGAGGGGGTATTCGATTCGCTGTTGGGCTTCCGAGGCAATCGCCGAGTACCTGGTGCGTCCGCGTCCGATTGCGCCGAGCACCCGGAAGTAGCCACCGATGTCTGAAAGCTCCTCGCGCAGCATCCCGGCGGCGTCTTCCAGCAGAATTCCCCCGGGGCTGGCCGCGAGAGCCAGCAGGTTCTGCGCGGTGTCCGCTTGCTCGTCCCATGCCAGGAGGTGAAGGGGGTACCCACCGCAAGCGGCGTAAGCCTCCACGAACTGGGCCGGGGCCAGGTGCGGTAGAAACACACGGGCAGCCAGGGGATCCAGTGGATCGAGCCGAAGCTGCAACGTTGGACGTCCCCGCAAGGCGGCGCTAGCGCCAACCATCTGTTCCATCGCGCCGACGGCGGAGCCTGTGATGGTCAGCATGAGGCGCGTGCCGGGACGGAGGTGGTCCCACACCACCTGAACGATGCTGGCGAAGCCGGGTGTGGACTTCGTCAAGTACGGCACTTCGTCTAGAACCACGGCCAATGGCTCGTCCGCAGCTAATGCCGCGAAAAACCTTAGCGCGGCCTCCCATGAACGAAACCCGCCGGCGGCAAGATCTGCCACCTGCTCTCCGAGGTCGCGCCGGACAGCGTCGATCAGACGCCCGAGCTCGACCGTCTCCGACTGCTGCGTGGCGCCAAAGAACACGGCTCGTTTGCCTCGGACGAATTGCGCGAGCAGGAAGGTTTTGCCTACCCGGCGGCGACCCCAGACGATAACAAGTTGTGGACGACCGGCGGCGGCTTGCGCCCAGGCATGCTCAAGGGCCTGGGATTCTCCCTCGCGGTCCAGCAGCTCGGTCATTACGATAGTATTGTACTACAATGTCCTTGTAGTACAAAGAGATCGTAGTATCGGGTGCAGGAGACCAGGGAAAGGACCG
>CAZPYZ010000229.1:0-6875 GCA_964590215.1 uncultured Dehalococcoidia bacterium
TCTCGACCCAGAGGTGGCCATCTTCGATAAGCCCGCGGTCAAAAGCCTCCCTGGCTCTGGGATAGTCTGCCTCCTGCGCGTAGAGGGCCGAGGCGTAGCGGGAGAGGAGCCTCCCGGCCTGGGTGCTCTCCGGCGGCGTGAGCTCCAACGCCTGGGCGATGAGCTCGGGCACCCCGGAGAGACCGCCGGCGTAGAAGGGGAGCGGGTACTCGGCGATGGCGACCGCTTTGTCCGCGGCCCCGGCCTCCGCGTAGTAGTTGAAGGCGCGCCGGAGGCTGGCCACACCCTCTTGGAGCTGGCGCATGGCCACCTGGGCCCGGCCCAGACCGAACAGGAGCGCCGCTGCGTCGCTGTCCAGCGGCTGGGCGCCCCGAGCCGCCAGGCTCCGTTGGAATTGGGACAGGGCCTCTTCGTACGCGTGGCCAGCCAGCGCCCGTTCTCCCGCTGCCAGGGTATAGCGCACCAGCTTCTCTGGTCCCAGCAGCGTCGCCGCCTGTGCGAAGTGGTGCGCCAGCTCGGCGGCGTGGGCCTCCGCGTCGTCGCCGTAGAGCCGCTCCAGCGCCTGCGCGATGCGGGCGTGGAGCTGGACCCGGCGGGTGATGGACAGCTCCTCGGCCAGCGTCTCCTGGATGAGGGCATGGGTGAACTGGTAGTGGCCGGCGGCCCGGGGCAACTCCTCGATGATGCGGGCGCCCAGCGACTCCTCCAACACCTCCACCAAGCGGTCTCGGGTCAGGTCTTCCACCAGCCCGGCCACCTGCTCCAGGCCGAACTCCCGTCCCAGGAGGGCGGCCGTAGTCAGCACCCGGTTGCACGCATCCGAAAGCCGGTCCAACCGCCGGCCGATGACCTCCCGCACCCCTTCCGGGATCCGCAGCAGCCAGCCGTCGCCGATGTCCCCGGAAACCGTGGAGCGGCGCGCGCCCTCCCCGCTCGGCGCAGCCGGGGGCGGCTGCCCTCCACGGGCCGGGACTCTCCCCAGGTGCCCTTCCTGGACCAGGAGCCGCACCACCTCGGTGACAAAGAGGGGGTTTCCCTCAGTATGGCCGTACACCGCCTGCGCCAGGCCTACGGGTGGCGCGACCCCCGCAGCCAGCTCGATGAAGCGGGCCACGTCTTCTTGGGCAAGTCCTCGAAGCGGTATCCGCTGGAAGAGCTGTTCCCGGGTCAGCTCCCCCAGGGTCTGGGCGAGGGGGTGCCGCCGCGAGACCTCCACATCGCGGTAGGTCCCGATGACCAGTAAGCGCGCCCCGGCCAGCTCCCGCGCCAAGAACTCCAGCAGTAGGAGCGACGGCCGGTCCGCCCAATGGAGATCCTCCAGCACCAGCACAAGCGGCTGGCGGCGGCCGGCGTTCCTCAGGAACGCGGTCACGGAGTCGAAAAGCCGGAAACGTGCCTGCTCCGGCTCAAGGGTCGGAGGCGGAGCCAGGTCCGGCAGCCGCTCCCGCACCTCCGAGACCACCTGGGCGATGTCGGCGGCGCCGGCCCCCATCTCTGACCGAATCTGGGGGCCATCCCGCTCCTGCACATAGGCACGGATGGCCTGGACCCAGGGCCAGTAGGGAGGGGCCCCAGTCCCTTCGTAGCAGCGGCCCCAGAGGACCTGGGCCTGGCGTAGCCCGGCGTAGGTGGCCAGCTCCAAAGCCGTGCGGGTCTTGCCGATCCCGGGTTCCCCAACCAGGGTGACCAGGCGGCCCCTACCCGAGAGCGTCTCTTCCAGGGCTGCCTTCAGCTCCCCCATCTCCCGCTGGCGGCCGACGAACACCCCGCCTGCGAGGCTGTCCAGCACCTGGATTTCGTCTGGCCCCGGCGCTGATCCCGCGGTCTGGGTGCTGAGGTCCATCACATCCAGGGCAGCCAGAACGTCGCCCGCGGAGGCCGGACGTTCCGCTGGGTTCTTCGCGAGAAGGCGGAGGACCAGCGCCTCCAGGGGTCTGGGACAATTGGGATTGTGCCAGGTAGGCGCCACCGGCGGGGTATTGATGTGCTGGCTGATAACGGCCACGGAGCCGTCTCCCAGGAACGGTGGGCGGCCGCAAACCAGCTCGTAGAGCATGGCGCCCAGGGAATAGAGGTCAGCCTGGGGAGTTACCTCGGCGCCGAGGGCCTGCTCCGGCGGCATATAGGCCACGGTGCCCACCATCATCCCTGCTTGAGTCAGCCGGGAGCGGTCCACGGCGACGGCGAGGCCGAAGTCGCCCACCTTCGGGATCCCCTCGGCGGTGAGCCAGACGTTCCCCGGCTTCAGATCGCGGTGGACCAGCCCGTTGCGGTGGGCCACGTCCAATCCCCGGCAGACGCCACGAGCGATCTCGATGACCTGCTCGACGGGCAGCCCTGGATGGAGGGTAACCGCCCCCGGCTGCCCCGGAACAGGTGGGGGCGCCTGTCCTCCACGCTGCCGCTCCAACAATCCCTCCACGTCACCCCCGGCCAGGTACTCCATTACCAGGTACGGTTGGCCTTCGTGGTCGCCCAGATCGTAGACGGAGACGAGGTGGGGATGGCTGCCCAGTCTGCCCATCGCCTGGGCTTCACGGTGGACCCGCTGCAACCCCTCCTGGTCCAGCCCTTCGCTCTTGATGAGCGCCACCACCACCTCGCGATCCAGCAGGATGTCGCGGCAGAGGTAGGCCCGTTTCTTGCCGCCTTCGCCCAGGAGGCGCACGACCTGGTACCGGCCTGAGGCGAAGGACGTTGGCACCACGGAGGAAACAGAGACTACAGTCTTTTCCTCTGTGTCCTCCGTGCTCTCCGTGGTGGGAACCGGGGTGGCGGTGGGAAGCGGCCTGCCGCAGGACCCACAGAAGCGCTCGTCGGGGGCGTTATGGCTCTTGCAGACGAGGCAGATCTGCGTCAGCCGCTCGCCGCACCCGCCGCAGAACTGCCGGCCCGAGCGGTTGTTACGCCCGCAAGACGCGCAGATCATCCAGGAACTCCCGAGGGGTCTTTACCGGGATTAGCCCTCGCACGCGGGTGAGATGCGGGTCTCCCGAGACCAGGACGTCCACCTTGGCAGCCCGCATCAGGATCACCAGGTACTCGTCGTTCGGATCATCGCAAAGGGTGCCAGTGGAGATGGTGGGTCTGAGACCATCTGGCCTTGACGGCGGATGAGTTCGAGGAATTCCTCCGCTTCGGCGACCGTTAAGGTGGTGCCGGAACTTTTCTCGGCTCAGTACGTCAGCCAGCTCGGCAAGGAAGAGGGGAGAAACCACCAGTCTCTTGCCCGTCTGCAAGATAATCCAGCAGCTTGGCGGTCGCGCTCGCCGGGGTAATCCGTGCGGAGATCAGGACGTTTGGGTCAATGACCGCGTGCAGCACGGTGCACAGCGCGGGATGCGCGGACTTCGTCCACGACCATCGCCATGAGCTCCAGTTCGTCGAGACTAGCGTCGCCCCAGGTACGCGCCAGCCCCTCGGAGCCAAGATAGGCTTTCACCGCTTCTTCGACTACTTCCCAGGGGCGCCTGTCACTCCGCGACGCCCGTAGCTTGATGGCCCGGAGCAGATCCTCGGGTAAGTCGAAGGTGGTTCGCTTCTTGTTCATATGCCCAACATACCAGTATCCCGTCTGCGGACAAGGCGCTCGCGGGTTTCTGACCAGCAGCCTCACCCCCGCACTGCGGCTCGGTGCTCGACGTAGCTGTCCTTCGCCTGCTGGATGGCCTCCGTCCTCAGCTTATGCAAGTCCTTCGACTTTGCCGCTACCTTCGCCTGGGACTTCTCCAATCCGACGAGGGACCCCTGGAAGCGGGGCATCACGTAGCGGGCGATGAGCTCGTAGCTGTGCAGCACCTGCTCCCGGGTTCCCCACTCTCCCATGAATACCAGCAGGCCGCCGTAACCGCCGGTCAAATCGTCGAACCGTTCCAAACAGCCGATCAGGTCGTCCGGCGTCCCCACACACCACAACCCCCGGTCCACCATCTCGTCCACGATGCGATCGGCCGGCCCCTCCACTGCGGCGGGATAGCCAAGGGTCCCTTCCGTGTACTCTCGCTGCTGCAGTCCTGCGGCGAGGCGCGCCTGTTTCAGCGCTTCTTTCCTGCTCTCGGCAAGAAAGACAGGGAGGGTAATCCGCCACTCGGAGCGGTCCATGGTCCGGCCATGTTCCGCCGCGGTGTCTTCGGCGATGCGCCAGAACTCCTTGGTATCGCCGCCGCCGCGGGGGACGCTGAAAGAGAGGACCGCCGCGCCGTGCTTGGCCGCGGCGACCATCCCCGCCGGCGACTGCACCGCCGCCACCGCGATGGGCATGTGGGGTTTGGTGTAAGGCCGGAGCTGGAGCTGAGCCTCGTGCACCTCGAACCAGTGGGACTTGTAGGTAATGGGCTCCGTCTCCGTGAACAGGCGCATGATGATCCCCAGCGCTTCGTCCATCCGGGGACGCAGCTCGTTGGGGGGGATCCCCAGGGTGTCCGCGTCGGACACCAACGCCCCCGGCCCCACGCCGAACATCGCCCGGCCTCGGGTCAGGTGGTCCAGCAGCACCATCCGTTCGGCCACCATGAAGGGATGGTGGTAAGGCAGGCTGACCACCCCGGTCCCCAGTTTGATGTGCTTGGTTCGTTCCGCCGCCACCGCCAGGAAGATCTCCGGCGAGGCGACGGTCTCCCACCCCGCGCTGTGGTGCTCCCCTATCCACACCTCGTCGAACCCCAGGTAGTCGAGCCACTGGATCAGCTCCAGGTTCCGCTCCAACGCCAGCGTCGGGTTCTCGCCAAGGCGGTGGTGCGGTCCCATGAACAGCCCGAACTTCATTCGTTCCGGAAACGCCATAGACGCGCTCCTGACTAAGGATGCCCCATTGTACAAGGGTTCGGGGTTCAGAGTTCCAGGTTCAAAGTTCTCTGTTCGAGGTTGGAAGTTCTTGGGCCTTGGGTTTTGGACTCGGGCCCTTGATCTTGGGCCCTTTGGCTAGGCTCAGGGCAAGCTTTGGACTTTGGACTTTGGACTCCGTAGAATGGCCCCACCTTCTGCACCAAGGGGGCGCATTCCTATGGCTGACCAAGTCCTGAATTTTGGCGTCATCGGCATCGGGTCCGGAGCGAGAGGTCTCCTGAAGGCCTTCCGGGAGCAACCTGGCTACAAGGTCACCGCCGCCTGCGACGTCCGGAAAGACGCGCTCGATCGCTTCGCCGCAGAATGGGGCGCCGAGACCTTCACCGACGTGGATGACTTCTGCAAGAACGCGAAGGTGGACGCGGTGTGGGTGGCGACGCCTAACCATTTCCATGCTCCCCACGTCATCGCCGTGGCCAACGCCAGGAAACACGTCATCGTCTCGAAGCCTATGGCCATCAGCCTCGACGAGTGCAAGGCCATGATCGACGCCGCCGACCGCAACGGCGTCCGCCTTATCGCAGGCCATGCCCAGGGCATCCTGCCAGGCGTCCGCAAGATGGCTGAGTTGGTCCAGAGCGGCCAGTACGGCGAGCTGGGCATGGTCCACTCCTGGAACTACACCCCCTGGATCTACCGCCCCCGTATGCCCGAAGAGCTGGACGTCAAGACTGGAGGCGGCATCGTCTTCCGCCAGTCGCCCCACCACATCGACATCGTCCGTCTCGTCGCCGGCGGCATGGTGCGGAGCGTGCGCGCGATGACCAAGGTCCTCGACCCCAGCCGCCCCGTCCCCGGCGTCATGACCGTCTACCTGGAGTTCGAAGACGGCACGCCCTCCACCATCGTCTACGACGGGTACGGGCACTTCGACTCCGCGGAATTGACCCACGGCGCCGTCGGGCGGCGCACCGAGGCCCTTGTCACTGCGGGCATGAGCAAGGAGCAGGAGGAGGCCTTGAAGGAGGGGCGGCGCTTCACCACTGCGGACCGGGAGACGCCCGCGGCGGCGATGCCGGGCGGGGGAGGAGGCGGTGGAGATGGCGACGGCGGTGGCCTTAGCCCCTTCGGCCTCACCATCGCCAGCTGCGCCAAGGCCGTCATCCGGCAGTCCCCCACCGGCCTCATCCTCTACAAGAGCGGCGAACGAGAGGACCTGCCGTTGAAGGGCGAGCCCCGCGGCTGGGCCGAGCTGACCGAGCTGTACCAGCACCTGGTCCACGGCAGCCCCATCATCCACGATGGCCGCTGGGGCCTCGCCACCCAGGAGGTGACCATGGCCATCATCGAGTCCGCCGAGACCCGCAAAGAGGTCATGATGCAGTACCAGGTGCCGCTGCCGAAAGACACCTTCGCGGCCTACGTGGGGACGTCTTATCCGGGATAACCCGTTTCCCCCCTCGCTCTGGGCGAGGGTGAGGGCAAGGACCAGGGACATCCCCTCTCCCCTCTGAGAGAGGGTTAGGGTGAGGGCAAAAGACCAGGGGCATTCCCCTCTCCCGAAGGGAGCGGGATCTGGATCGAGGGAAACACAAGGGTGATGGCAGATTGGTCGGGTAGCCGTTATGATTGGGCCTTCGATAGGGAGGGGGGCAAGCGCGATAGTTCACTGTGTCTTAACAGCGGCGTAACAAGCCGGTAACAACGAAAGTCCTATCATCAACGGCGGGAGTCAAAGGGGTCCAAACGGGGCGAAGGCCAGGAAGGAGCGGGGAGCAATGTCAATCTGGGACACGTACCTGAGCGAACGGGATAAGGAACACCTGCGGGTCCACGGGAAAAAGGAGCCCTTTGGCCTCGGGGAGCGACCAGCCCTACTCATTGTCGACGACTACTACAAGGTAGTCGGGCTGGAACGGCAGCCTATTTTGGAGTCGATCAAGACGTGGCCCGGCAGCTGCGGTCTGGAGGGCTGGGAGGCGATCGACCGGACAGTCGATCTGATCGCCGCCGCTCGAGCCAACGGGGTCCCCGTGATCTACACAGTGGTGGACTTTGACGGATATATGCATCCCTGGGGTCGAAGGACG
>CAZPYZ010000230.1:0-4151 GCA_964590215.1 uncultured Dehalococcoidia bacterium
TTGGGCTCATTGCCGCCCTGCAGCGGCGAGGGCTTAGGGTCCAACCTTTCAAATGCGGGCCCGACTACATCGACCCGAGCCACCTCACGCGAGCCGCGGGGAGGCCAGCCCGCAATCTGGACAGTTGGATGCTCCCCCACCACGTCGTTCAGGAGCTGTTCGCCAGGGGGTGCCAAGGGGCCGACGTCGCGATCATCGAGGGGATGATGGGGCTGTTCGATGGCCGGTCGGCGGAGGGGGAGACCGCCAGCACCGCCGAGATTGCCAAGCTGTTGGACGCGCCGGTGGTGCTGGTGATGGACGTTGGGAAGGTTGCTCGCAGCGCCGCAGCCACGGCCCTCGGGTTCAGGCAGTTCGACCAGGCGTTGAAGCTCGGCGGGGTGATCCTAAACCAGGTGGGAGGTCCCCGGCACCGAGAGATGATCGAAGCGCCGCTCCGGGCGATAGGGATGCCGGTTCTGGGTGCCTTGCTCAAGCGGGGCGAGCTAGCCCTCTCCGAAAGGCACCTAGGTCTCGTCCCTGATGCGGAGGGGGGGATGACGCCGGACCAACTGGATCAGCTAGCCACCGCCATCGGAGAGGGGCTCGACCTCGACGCGCTGATGCGGATGGCCAAAGAGGCTCCGCCGTTCGAAGCGCCTCCCACAGGGCTGTTTCCCAACGAAGGGACTGGGCCACGCCTGGCTGTGCAGACAGGTGAGGGCGCCTGCCCTACGTCGGTGAGGATCGCGGTGGCCCAGGACCGGGCCTTCAGCTTCTATTACCAGGAAAATTTCGAACTCCTTGTAGCCAACGGGGCTGAACTAGTGCCCTTCAGCCCCCTATCCGATAAGACGCTCCCGGCCTCGATTGGGGCCGTGTACATAGGGGGTGGGTTTCCGGAGGTGTACGCTGCGGAGCTTGCGGCCAATCCGGAGATGCGCAGAGAGGTGAAGGCGGCCATCGGGCGCGGATTGCCTGTCCTCGGTGAGTGTGGCGGTCTCATGTATCTTTGTGAGAGCATCGTGGACCTGGAGGGTGTCAGGCACCCAATGGTCGGTGTCGTGCCCGGATCTTGCGTGATGGAGCGCCGGCGGGTCGGCCTTGGTTACCTGTCCCTCACGGCTCGCAGAGACACGTTGCTACTGGCCGCTGGCGATTCGGTCCGAGCCCACGAGTTCCACTGGTCTCGCCTTGAGGATGGCGCCCCGCCGGCGGACTTAGCGGCCTTTGACGTTCAGGAGCATCCGGGGAGGCTGGAGGGGTTCGCGATGGGCAACCTCCTCGCTTCTTACGCCCACCTTCACTTCGCCGCCCATCCCAACCTCGCCCCTCTCTTCATCGACGCGTCGAGCAGGTGGTTGACAGGCGGAAAGCCCGTACGTAGGTGACGCCTATGCCTGGCATGACGTAGCCCGATGCATGACGGACGTACTGGTCCTGGCAGCCGCGTTAGCATTCGATCTCCTCCTGGGCGAATACCCTAACCGACTCCACCCCGTCATCTGGATGGGCTGGGTCACGGAGCGGTTGATGAGGTGGGCTCCCCGGGAAGGCCGCATCCGGCAGGTGGCGTTCGGCATTGTTCTGCTCGCTGCTGAGGTGCTGCCCTTCGCCGTGCCGGTGTGGCTGTTGCTCCAGGGCTTGAAAGACTCTGGCAGCCCGTCGTACGTCTTGGCAGGAGCGCTGGTCCTCAAACCCACCTTCGCACTGCGAGCACTGTGGCATGAGGTGGATGCGGTACGGGAGGCCCTGGTTGGTCGGGACCTAGCGGAGGCCCGAGAGAGAGCCGGCCGCATCGTGAGTCGCGATGTGGCGATCTTGGCTCCCTCCCTGATTGCTAGCGCCGCGGTCGAGTCTACCGCCGAGAGCCTGACCGACAGCTTCGTTGCTCCCCTCCTCTACTTCGCCCTCTTGGGGCCGGCCGCCGCCCTGGCTTACCGGGCGGTGAACACCCTGGATGCCATGATCGGCTACCATGGCACGTATGAGTACTTGGGGAAAGCCGCCGCGCGGGCCGACGACGCATTGAACCTTGTGCCGGCGCGTCTTGCGGCGTTGCTGGTCGTTGTATCATCGCTACCCGCCGGGGGGAGTTTTGCCGGTGCGTGCCGGTCCCTCTGGCGAGACCACGGGCTTACCGAAAGCCCCAACGCAGGGTGGACAATGAGCGCGATGGCTGGGGCTCTGCGAGTCAGGCTGGAGAAGCCGGGGGAGTATGTCCTCAACCCCGATGGGGCGGCGCCCCAGCCCGCTCATATCCGCCAGGCCCTTATTGTCGCCGCGGGTGCCGCGGCGTTGTTCACTGCAGTGACCGTTCTGTTCTTGGCATGGGGAACCAGAGGGGACTCTGCCCTTGCGCTGCTCGGGGAAGCGTAGGCGCCTTGGCTGTCACCTCCAGGCCGCACCTGGCAGGACTGACTCCAGCAATTCACGGCGCGCTGAGCGACAGAGAGCGCCGGGAGGCAGGCCTGGACGGGCGCCGGGTCCTTGACTTCAGTGTCAACACCAACCCCTTCGGCCCTCCATCTGGCGTGCTGGAGGCGTTCCGCAAAGTGGACGTGACCCGCTATCCCGACCCCGAAGGGCAGGGCTTGCGCGACGTCATCGCCCAACGCCATGGGGTGGCCATGGAGAGCGTCGTGCCCGGGAACGGCTCGGTAGAACTCATTTGGCTCGTCGCCTCGGCGTACCTCGAACCGGGCCGGTGGGCCGCAATCCTTGGCCCAACGTTCGGGGAGTACGAGGCAGCGGCTCGAGCAGCTGGGGCGAGGGTCGCGCTGGTGCGGGCGGAGGAGAACAGGGGGTTCCTGCCAGATCCCGTCGTCTTTCAACGGGCGTTGGTCAGAACAAAAGCTTCCGTGGCATTTGTCTGCAACCCGAATAATCCAACCGGTGTGGTCCTGGACCCGGGGCTGGTACGGCGGTGGGCCCAGGATTACCCCAACACTCTGTTTGTCGTTGACGAAGCGTACCTGCCCTTCGTTCGCCACGGAAGGTCATGCCTGGCTGGCGGCCCCCTGGAGAACCTGCTGGTCTTGCGATCCCTGACCAAAGACTGCGCCATTCCCGGGCTCCGCCTGGGGTACGCAGTCGGCCACCGGGAGGTAACCCGAACGTTGAAGACGGTCCAGCCCCCCTGGAGCGTAAACGCTGCCGCGCAAGCCGCTGGAGTGGCAGCCCTCACGTACCCGGGCCAGTCCCGGCTATGGGAGGAGGAACTGGCGCAAGCCAAGGCCTACCTGACCTCTTCTCTTCGGGACCTGGGCTTGGAAGTCCTGCCCAGCGAAACCAACTTCGTCCTCGTTCGGACCGGCGATGGCGCCGGATTCAGAGCGGGTCTTCTGCAAGAAGGTTGCTGCGTCCGTGATTGCGCTTCTTTCGGCCTGCCGGAGTACGTCAGAATAGGCGTTCGCACCCTCCCAGAGTGCCGCGAGCTGGTCGCGGCGGTGGGCCGGGTAATGGGACGGGGGAAACCGAGCCACGACCGTCAGGGAGGGGACCGCCCGTCAATCAGCCAGCAAGCGGACACAGCCAAAGACGAGCGCGCCTACCCTCTTGCGTATCTCATCACCTTCACCTGTTACGGCGCGCACCTCCATGGTGACGCAAGTGGGTCAGTAGCTCGGGCACTGAACTTGGCGGGCACTCCCTACCTGGATGCCGATCCGATAAAGCTCCGGGCTAGCCGGACCCATCTGACCGCCAAGCCCTACGAAATGGATGTATCCCGCCGTCGCCTCGTGCTCGACGCCATCCGAGAGACCTGCAGGCACCGCAGGTGGTCGCTGCTGGCCGTTCACGTTCGCTCGACTCATGTTCATGTGGTGGTGCACGGGATGAATGCGCCCGAGCGGTTGATGAACGACTTCAAGGCCTACGCGAGCCGAGCCCTATCTCTGGCTGGATGGGATAGCCGGGATGTCAGGCGATGGACGCGACATGGAAGCACACGTTACCTGTGGCGACCAGAGCAGGTAGAGGCGGCGATACAGTACACCGTGCACGAGCAAGGAGAGCCTATGGCGGTGTACGAGAACCTTGACCGCAGGATACATGATGCGTAGGCGTACCCGCCGCATGATATACGTATTCGAGCCGTTTGCAGCGATGCCAGATAGCGGAAGTCATTGCCAAGGACCAGGGACTGAGGGTGATCTGGCTGGACCAAC
>CAZPYZ010000230.1:4251-6864 GCA_964590215.1 uncultured Dehalococcoidia bacterium
GGCAGGCAACCCATCGCGCCCCTCCCTCACGGTCGGGGCTCGGATCAGGGATCCCATGCCCGCTAAGCTCCTTATGCTCCAGGGCACGGCGTCGTCCGTGGGGAAAAGTTTACTGGCGACCGCCTTGTGCAGGATCTTTCGGCAGGACGGATTTCTGGTCGCTCCTTTCAAGGCCCAGAACATGTCCAACAACTCCTATGTCACCCTCGACGGCGGGGAGATCGGCCGGGCCCAGGCTGCCCAAGCCGAGGCCTGCGGCATCGAGCCCTCTGTGGAAATGAATCCCATCCTGCTGAAGCCCCAGGCCGACCATCGCTCCCAGGTGGTTATCTTGGGTAAAGCCGCCGAGGCGCTGTCCGCACGGGAGTATTACCAAAGGAAGGCGGAGCTCCAGCCCGTGGTGCTGGGGGCCCTGGAGCGGCTGCGATCGCGACACGACGTGGTTGTCATTGAGGGAGCGGGCAGCCCGGCGGAGATCAACCTGCGCGGGGTCGACCTCGTCAATATGGGCCTGGCACAGGCAGTAGAGGCGCCGGTGCTGCTCGTGGGCGACATCGACCGGGGTGGCGTCTTCGCCCACCTGGTCGGGACGCTAGAACTGTTGGAGCCTAAAGAGCGGGCACTGATCAGGGCAACGGTGGTCAATAAGTTCAGGGGGGACCTCGCTCTGCTGGACGGCGGTCTCGAGTTCTTGCAACAACGCACAGGCGTCCCCGTTTTGGGAGTGGTGCCATACCTGGAAAGCCACGGGGTGCCGGAGGAGGACTCCGCCCTGTTGGGCCCCGTCCAGGCGCTGTCACCCCATGAGGGTCTATTGCACATTGCGGTCATCAGGCTGCCCCGTATCTCCAATTTCACCGACTTCGAGCCGCTGGCCCAGGAGCCTTCGGTCTGGCTACGGTATGTAGCCAGACCGGCCAGCCTGGGTGATCCCGATCTCATCATCATCCCCGGCACCAAGTCCACTATCGCCGACCTGGCCTATCTCCGGGACAGCGGTCTTGCGCCTGCCATCCAGGAGTTCGCAGCCGCGGGCGGCGCGGTCATGGGGATCTGTGGCGGCCTGCAGATGCTGGGCACCCTGCTTCGAGATCCGGAGGGGATAGAGTCGGAGATCCAGGAGGTCCCGGGGCTACGGCTGCTTCCCTTGGTCACCACCTTCAGCAATCCGAAGACGACCATCCGGGTCGAGGGCCGCGCGTGTGCCCTGTCGGGACCCCTTGCCGCTGCCCATGGTTGTTGGGTGAGGGGATACGAGATCCATAATGGTCGCAGTGAAGGGGAGGGAGCGGCGGCCTTCCAAGCGGGGGACCATGAGGACGGCGCCGTCAGCGCCAAAGGAAACGTCTTCGGGACGTACATCCACGGGGTGTTCGACGAGGCGGAGTTCCGGGGCGCCTTCCTCAAAGCACTCGCCCTTGGCAAAGGGCTCAGCACCCTCTCTTTCGCCTCGGCACAGCCGAGGGATGGGGTATACGACCGGCTGGCGGCGCGGGTGCGGGCGGCGTTGGATATCGAGAAACTGTACGAGATCGTCAACCTGTAACCAGCGGCAGGGTTCCCCGGCACACCCCCTGGTGACGGCTTCGTGCGCCAAGGCGTTGGCAAATGTCGAAACGGTTCGTTCTGGTCCTTGGCGGGGCGCGCAGCGGCAAAAGCGACCTGGCCCAGAAACTTGCGAGGGATATCGAGGGCTCCGTTTTGTTCATCGCCACTGCCCAGTCCGGCGACAAGGAGATGCATGAACGGATTGAGGCGCACCGGCGCACCCGGCCCCCGGAGTGGCGCACGGTGGAGGAGCCGGTGGCTGTCGCGGAGGCGGTAGAACGGGAGGCTAGGGAAGCCGGCGTAGTCCTACTCGACTGCGTCACCCTTTGGGTCTCGAATCTCCTCTTGAGGTCGAAGCACCCCAGCGAGGCAGAGGGGGAACTCATGACTCAATTAGGAGTGCTCCACGACTGGTACCGCGGGGGCAGCCGGTCGTTGGTCATCGTCAGCGATGAGGTGGGGATGGGCCTGGTGCCGGAATATCCCTCCGGTCGGGCGTTTCGGGACCTCCTGGGGCGGGCGAACCAGCGGCTGGCCCAGCTCGCCACCCAGGTCTACCTCGTGGTCGCAGGAATGCCCATCGAGCTAAAAGGGCTGGCCGCCCGGCCCTGGCGCCAAGAGGGTGACCGGTAGCAGCCCGCCGGGCACCCAAAATCGGCAATGAGCCTTGATGCCGTTACCGGGGCATTTGGATATACCGGGCGCTACATCACTCGCCGGTTGCTGGCCCGGGGACGCCAGGTCCGGACTCTGACGAACCACCCGCGCCAGCCGGATGCTTTGCGGTCGGCTGTCGAGGTCGCTCCTCTGGTCTTTCAGGACTTCGACGGGCTGATAGAGAGCCTGCGAGGCGTCGATGTCCTTTACAACACTTACTGGGTGCGGTTTTCCCATGGTCACGTTACCTTCGAGGGGGCGATAGCCAACAGCAGGAGTCTGTTCGAGGCCGCCCGCCGCGCGGGGGTAAGGCGAATAGTCCACATCAGCATCACCAACCCAAGTCCCACGTCAGCGCTGCCCTATTTTCAGGGGAAGAGCCTCGTGGAGGCAGCGCTTCGGGATTCA
>CAZPYZ010000231.1:0-6863 GCA_964590215.1 uncultured Dehalococcoidia bacterium
CACACCGCCGCGCTTCCGCAGCTTCGCCCCGATGCTCGGGGAACATACGGAAGAAGTGCTGCGAGACTTGGGCTATACCGACGCGGACATCTGGGGTCTGGAAGAAACGGGGGTTGTGCGGATGGCGCATAGAGTCCTGCCAACCTAATGTAGAAACACGGCCGGAAAGCTGGTGGGGCTGCGCCCCAGACCCCAGGTTCACGCCGCGGTAGTTTGCCCCACCTCCCTCGACTGAGCGCGGCGTTCCGGCCGCAGTCCTAGAGATCAGAGGGCCGTTGGGGCGGCCTTGTACGGACGGTCACTTATCACGCGTTTGGCCAAGAGCTCTTCGAACTCTTCCCTGGGCAGTCCCAATAGCTCGCGTAGAGCGTAATCGTTGTGCTGCCCGAACATGGGGGCTGCACGTAGCTGGTTGCCCGGCGCCCCGGCCAGCGTGAAACCGGCAACCCCCTGGTATCGAAACCTTCCCGCTTCCGGGTGATCGACTTCTTCAAAGAAGCCACGTGACGCCAAATGGGGGTCGTCCAGCAGCTCTCGGTGGGTCCGCACCGGGGAAGTGACAACCCCCGCCGTCTCCAGCCGCGAGGCCAGGACGTGCTTTTCTTCCACCCGGGTCCGCTCACCGATAAGCCGGTCCAATTCGTCTTGGTGTTCCAGACGACCTGCGGTCGAACTGAACCGCGGATCGTGTACGAGGTCCACCAATCCCAGGTCTTCGGCCAACCTTCGCCACTGCTCATCGTTCTTGGCTGTGATGGCGATCCACTGGTCTTCGCCCGCACATGGGTACACGCCGTGCGGCGCCATGGACGGATGCCGGTTTCCCGTGCGCGTCTGGACACGGCCATTGATGGTGTAGTCCAGGATGGGGACGCCCAACATCTTCACGACCAGCTCCATCTGTGCGAGCTCGACCAGGCTTCCTTCACCGGTGAGACGCCGCGCCCGCAGCGCCGCGACGATGGCCAGGACCGCCGCGATGCCGGACACAGGGTCGGGCCAGAAGACTCCGGAGAACAGCGGCAGGCTATCGGGGTAGCCTGTCAGGTCCATAGCGCCGCTTATCGCTTCAAGGGATTGGCCTAAGGACACGAATTCCTTGTAGGGGCCCCTACTGCCGTATCCCGGCATGAGCGCAAGGATTATCTGGGGGTTAATCTCCCGCAAGGTCTGATAGGACAGCCCGAGGTTATCGAGCATCGTGGCTCGAAAGTTCACGAGCACCACATCGGATAGTGCAACGAGCTGTTTGAATACGGCGATCCCCTCAGCGGTCCGGAGGTCAAGGCTAAGCCCTAGCTTGCCTCGGTGGCGTTCATTGAAGCCGCCGCTGCGATTCCAAGGGTGTTCTCCCGGCTCACCGCCTGGATAGGTCCCGATACCAGGTGGCGGTTTGAGCGGGCCGCGGGTGGTCTCGGAGCGCATAGGCGATTCGATGAAGATGCATTGCGCTCCCAGGTAGGCCAGCACTTTTCCTGCGAAGGGACCTGCCCACTGGGTGGTCAACTCCAAGACGCGGACTCCTTGGAGCGGCGGTGGGGGTGTCATGTCCGCAGCTAAATGACGCCCCGAGCGCTCAGGGCAGCCATCTGGTCGGGATCGAGGCCAAGAACTTGGCCGTACACCTCACCGTTATGCTGTCCCAACAGCGGTGAGGGGCCGTGAATGGCCTGCATCCCGGTCATGTTGAAGAGAGCGCCCGGATAGGGCACCAAGCCGGTAGTCGGATGGTCTATCGTGACGAAGAATCCACGCTCTCGGAGATGAGGATCGTCCAGCAGGTCCGGTACAGCATTGATCGGCGCCCAGGGGAGACCTTGTGTCTGGCTGGCAAGAAACAGCTCCTGTTTGGTGTGGGCGATGGTGTACCCAACGACCGCCGCCTCGAGTTCGTCGATATGGTACTGGCGTTGTGACGGCTCGAACCGCGGGTCCTCCTTGAGTTCCGGCCGGCCAATCGCCTGGAAGAAGACGTCCCAGGGACGGGAGAATATCTGAATGAACCCGTCTTGGGCCGGCTGCACCACGGAGACGGTGGCACCCCCGAGGCCCATCTGGTTCCCGTGGCGGTGCGTGTCCTGGTCCCGGTACGCGAGGCTCACGAAATGGGAGTTGACCTGGCTGGCCAAGCACTCCTGAATTGAAACGTCGACGTGCTGACCGATGCCATGCACTTCCGCTGCGAAGAGCGCTGTCATCGTCGCCGCGGCGCCATGAAGGCCTCCGCACAACTGAGCGAAGGGGCCGTAGATCTTGGTGGGCGGCTTGTCCCGTTCTCCCACGGCATTCAGCAACCCGCTCTCTGCCATGAGCGTGAGGTCCGTCGCCTCTGTGTCACGGTACGGACCTGTTTGACCGAAGTTCGTGATAGAGGTAAGCACCACGCGCGGCTGGCGTTCGGTGATTGCCTCGTATCCCACGCCGAGCCGGTCCAATACCCCCGGAGCAAAGTTCTCGACCACAGCGTCGGCCTCGGCCACAAGACGCAAGAAGAGTTCAGCTCCCTCCGGCTGCTTGAGGTCGAGGGTGACGCTCTTCTTGCCCGTATTGAGGTAGAGGAACGGGATACTGCCCTGCTGGCTGGCTTGGTCCTTGACAAAGGGGCCCAGACGCCTCGCCCCATCCCCGCTCCCCGGGCGCTCGACCTTTATCACCTCGGCGCCCAACTCTGCCAGGAGCTTGGTGCAAAAGGGGCCGGCTATGAGGTGAGTGAGATCGAGTACTCGGACGCCTCCGAGAGGAGTCATCTCCTGGGGCGGAATTTTGGCAGGCTGATCTCCGGCGTCACGCCTTCGAAAACGACCTCGACGGGCATGTTTGCCTTGATCTCCCTCGGGTCGCACCCAACCAGATTGCTTGGAAGCCGCAGCCCGGGCTGATCGTCAAGCTCGACCGTCACTACCGCGTAAGGGACTTCGTCCGCGAAACCACGCTGGTTGCTTTGCACGATCACAATCCACGCGTAGACGGTCCCGGTGCCAAGGGAAGGTATCCACTCGAAATCGAAGGACCTGCACTTGGAACAGATGGCGACGGGCGGCCAGCGCAGGTTGCCGCACTTCTTGCATCGCTGCAGGAGCAGCTTATGCTCCTTACAACCCTGCCAGTACTCCTTAGAGTCGATATCGGGCTCGGGAAGCGGTTTTTCATAGGTCGTTGCTGTCATCTATCACCTTCGCAGGATGATGGCCGCGGTATTGCCGCCGCCCGTCATGCCGGAGATACCGGGCTGACCGGTCACCAGCGCTACCTCGGCTCCGGGCACCTGGCGTTCACCGGCTTCCCCCCGCAATTGCTCGACGGCGGAGATCACGTGGTTCATGGCATGGATGTAGGCTTCCGATAAGAACCCTCCATGCGGGTTGATGGGGATCTCGCCACCGATGCTTATGCGCTGGCCGCCTTCGACGAATGGGCCCGCTTCGCCCTTCGAACAGAACCCGTAGTCCTCGAGCTGGACCAGGGCCGTGAAGCTGAAACAGTCGTAAAAGCAGGCGAAATCGATGTCCCTTGGCCCAACGCCAGCCTGGGCATAGAGACGTTTGGACATAGTCGCGGCAGTTGAATAGGTCCAATCGGTGTAGATTTCGCTCCCGTAATTGCCGCCCCCAAAGGCGCCAGCCATGATGTAGACGGGCTTCTGACGGGCGTTGCGTGCCCGCTCCGCAGAGGTCAGGAGAACCGCACAGGCGCCATCGCTCTCCAGGCAGCAGTCCAACAGGTGAAAGGGCTCGGCGATAACCCGGGAATTGAGGACGTCTTCGACGGTGATGGGGTCCCGCATACGGGCTCGCGGGTTTTTCGAGGCGTGCCGTCTCTCGACGACGCCGATCTCTGCCAGATGACGATTGGTCGTCCCGTATTTGTTCATGTGCGCCCTGGCCCACATTGCAAAGTGCTGCGGCGGCGTGTTGTAGCCGTACGGCGCTTGAAATTGGGCTTCGCCGGTCGCGCCCCGGCGGCCGCCCTGACCGTAGCGGACCCCGGACCTACTATTCAAGGAGCGCCACACCAGGATGTAGTTCGCAAAGCCGGCCGCGATGGCCTGCGCCGAAGCGACCATCACCGATTGTGAGACTGACCCCCCGCCGTTCTGTTCGATGTAGTAACTGACATCCTTGAGCCCCAGCGCCTTTGCTACGGAGCCTGACGATGCCGAGTCGCCCATCATGTAGGTAGCGACGCCGTCGACCTCGTCTGGGCTCACCCCGGCATCCTCGAGCGCGGCCATGCAGGCCTGGACCGCCAGTGTGAGCGTCGTCCTGCCTGAGTTCGTGGAGAAGTCGGTATAGCCCATCCCCACGATGGCAGCTTTATCCTTGATGCTGTCCGGCATGCTAGACCCCCCTCCAGACTGGCTTGCGTTTCTCGGCGAAGGCACGCGGCCCTTCTCGGGAGTCTTCGCTGTGCAGAGGCCTGTAGAAGATGTGGTTGCCAACCGCGATGCCACCCTGGCGGCCCACGTCCATGGCCCGGTACATCGTCTCTTTCATCGCCCGGATGGTGAGGGGTGCGTTCTCGGCAATCCTCTCAGCCATGGCTTTGGCAGCTGGAAGCAGGTCCGCGGAAGGCACTACCTTGTTCACAAAACCGAACTCGTAAGCCCGCTGCGCGCTGAACCGGTCCGCCGTGAACAGTACCTCAAGGCTCACCCCGAGGGGCATCATCCAGAGTAGCGGGACCGCCCAGGCGGTGCCACGGCCCCATTTCGCCTCGGTTATCCCGAACTCCGCGTGTTCGGCGGCGATGCGGATGTCACACGACTGCGCGAGGAGCCAACCGCCTGCCAGCGCGAACCCGTTGACCGCGGCGATAATAGGCTTCCATATCTCCAGCCCGCCACCTCCCGCGGCCCCGAAACTGGGCATCCGGCGCTGGATCGCCGGTACCTCCCCCTGGTTTTCGGCGACCTCCCTGAGATCCAAGCCGGCGCTAAAGGATTTCTCGCCTGCTCCAGTGAGGATTGCGACCCGGGCTTCGGGATCGTCATCGAAGCGGACCATCGCTTCGTTGAGCCGCTGCCGCAGCTCGCGGCTCAAGGCGTTCAGGCGTTCCTCCCGGTTCATCGTGATAGTAACGATTGGACCATCCTGCTCGTAGAGCAGGATGTCCGGCCCGGTTAGTGGCATTACCCTGACCTCCTCGTCTACTTCGGGTTATTGGGCCAGCCAGACGTTGGTGTACTTCCGGTTGTTGACGTCGCCGCCGGGAAGGTAGTAGCTCCGGACGGCGTTCCAGACCAGGCGCTTCTCTGTCCCGCGCCCGATCATGGCCTTGTAGTTACTGGAGAGCATGATGTGCTCCAGTTCGCGTACCAGCCGCTTCCGCTCGTTCACGTCAAGGGTTGAGGACTGCTTGATGTAGAGGGCATCCATCTCCGGGTCGCAGGCGCCGAAGGTTCGGTCCGACCCGCACATCCATAACTCGGTGTACTGTGCATCAGGATCCGCAAACATGATGTTGTAACCGCCCGCCACCGCTCCGAAATCCGCCTTGTATGTGGCGTCATAGAAAGCGGCGTCGTCCAAAACCCGGAGATTAACGGTGACCCCGATCTTGCCCAGGGCCTCCTTGGAGATGATGCCCACATCCTGGTAGCGTTTGAGGCGCCGCGCGACAACGTCCATGGTGAATCCGTTGGCGTAACCGGCCTCGGCCAGGAGCTGCTTCGCCTTCGCTAGATCGCCGGCCCGATCGGTCCCGTACCCGGGATACTTCGCCAGCTCGTCACTGGACATACCCCAGGGTGGCGGGAAAGGTCCCGCGAGAACCTCCTCGGTCATCACCTTCAGGGCATCATGACGGTTCAGGGCATAGCCGATCGCCTGCCGCACCTTCAGGTTGTCCATGGGCTGCCGTTTGACGTTGAGGGCCAGCGCGCTGGGGCCGTAGCCGGGACCGGAGAGGTACCGTATCTGCCCCTCCAGTTCCTTCGCCATAGATTCGGCCTCCTCCCTAGTGCCCGGCGCGGCGAGATGGAGCCTCCCGCTTCGGAAGGAGGCCAGCACGGTGCCCGCATCTGGGATAACGAAGGTTTTGAGCCCGTCCAGGAATGGGCGGTCCTTCTGCCAGTAGTCCGGGTTCTTTACCGCCTCATAGCTGACTCCCCGGACGTATTCCTTGAACTTGTACGGACCGGTGCCCATGACCTCCTTCTTGGTGATCTCGTGGCCGTTTGCCTCGACCCATTCCTTGTCGTACATGGGATGGTAGCCCAGGGCCAGGACCCCCAGCAGCGCCGGGTAGGGCCGTTTCAGGTGGACCCGGACGGTGTGGTCATCCCCGACCGAAACGCTTTCGATGGGCTCGAAGTTGTTCTGGCGGTTACTGCGCACCCCCTCCGGCGGGTCCCGCAGGCGGTCCAGGGTAAACTTCACGTCCTGGGCGGTGAAGGGGTTGCCGTTGTGAAACCTCACGCCCCGGCGCAGGAAGAAGGTCATGGTTTTGCCGTCCGGGCTCACGTCCCACCGTTCAGCGAGGTCCGGCAGGATCTTGTCGCCCTCTTTGGAGTCGTACTGCAGCAGTTGGTCGTACTGCGATGAGGTGAGCCCGACGCTGTTGAGCGTCACCTCCTGGTGCGCGTCCCAGCTCTGTGGCGGTTGTCCCTGGGCCAGGTTTAGGACACCACCGTACTTGGGTGGCCCTTCGTCCTCGCCCGGGGCGGGACCCCCTGGGCCTCCTGTGGGTCCACCGCAGGCGACGGCCAGCGGGATGAGCGTGGCGGCGGCACACCCCCACAGCCAGCTCCCCTTGTTCATCGACATTGCCATCCTCCTCTCCTTCGCTAACCCCTTCGCAAACGGGGGTCAAGCACGTCACGCAGCGCATCTCCCAGCAGGTTGAAACCAAAGACGACCAAACTG
>CAZPYZ010000232.1:0-6840 GCA_964590215.1 uncultured Dehalococcoidia bacterium
GTCCAGGATCACGTCAACGCCCCGATCGTTCGTTATCTCCATGACGCGGGCCAGAGCGTCCTCCTTTTGGACGTCGATGACTGCATCGGCGCCGAAGGCCTTCGCTACCTCCAGCCGCCTGGTGTCTCTGGAGGTGCCCGTGATGATGATCTTGTCGGCGCCCGCGTGCTTGCAGTTCATCACCTGGCAGAGACCCTGCTGTCCCGGCCCTTGGATCAGCACCGTGATGCCGGGCCCAACCCCACCATCGATCAGGGCCCACTGAATGCCGTTGGACATCGGCGTGACCACCCCAGCTTCAATGGCCGTGAGCCCCGCCGGGACTTTGTGGAGGATCGCGTTGGGCGGCAAGTACAGGTAGTGGCTAAAGCCACCCCACAGCCCGGGGGCAACGTTCATGGAGGTGTATCCCAGGCGGATGGCCTCGGGATCGTAGAACCACTCCGTCCCGGCGCAGTGCCGGTATTCGCCCATGTGGTCCCACTCGCAGTTGCCGCAGGGGACGTAATGCTCCGGGAACACGAAGTCCCCCTCCTTGACCCCCTTGCGCTTTCCGAACTCTTTCCCCACCTTCGCCAGGTAGCCCACGTTCTCGTGGCCCATGATCAGCGGGGTGCCGCCCCGCAGCGGAAGCTTGTACTGGCTGACGTCGGTCCCGCAGACGCCGGCGACTTCCACCTTCAGAAGGGCTGCGTCATCGCCTATGTCAGGGAGGTCCAGCTCCCGCAGTTCCAGGGTTGAGGGCCCCACTTTGAGTGCGGCCAGTGTTTTCTCCGGCACCGTGATCACCTCCTGCAGGCTTCTCGCGGGTTTAGCCTGCGCCCCGCCATTATAATGGCTCAGCCCCTTCCGTCATTGTCAGGAAAATGGTGCGGGCCGGGGTGGGGCCATTCCGAGTAGGAGATCCGATACACCCGAAAAAGTCCTGGCCTCCGTAAAAGTCGACTCCGGGAAGGCCCGAACTGAGGGAGCTTCCCCTCCCGGATGTCGGGGAGGACGACGCACCACCTCGATCACATCTAGGACAAGATCGGCACCAGCTCAAGGGCCGGCGGGGCCCGCTACGCGATGGAGCAGGGGATCCCTGCATTAAAAATGGGACGTTCGTCCCATGACGGCAGGTCCCCAACGGCGCGTCCTGAGTTCATCAAACGGGAGGTGCGCAAAATGCCAAAGTGCGTCATCGAGAGAGAGCTCCCCGGAGCCGGCAGGCTGTCTCCGGCCGAGCTGCGGGGGATCTCCAGAAGTCCTGCTCCGTCCTCACCAATCTGGGCCCACAGATCCAGTGGCTCCACAGCTACGTCACTGACGACAAGAACTGCTGCGTGTACATCGCCCCGAACGAAGACATGGTCCGCGACCATATATGCCAGGAGCAGATAGTCGTGCCATACACGGAGACCGAGCGGATCAAAACACGGGTCGAGGCAGGCGGCAGAATCGTCCTGCCGAGCAAGTTTCGCAAGCAGTCGGGCATCAAACCGGGCGACATCCTCGCGTTGGAGTGGAAGGAACCGGGCGTCCTCACCGTGATGACCTTCGATGTCGTCACCCGCCAAGTGCAAGAATCGGTAAGACGGTACGTGCCCGAGGGGGTCAGTCTGGTGGACGAGCTGATTGCCGAGCGGCGGGCCGAGGCCGCGCGTGAGTAGCGGCGCTTTCGATGCGTCGGCGGTCCTCGTGCACATGCACCGCGAACGCGGTAGGGAGGTGGTGAGCACGGTACTACCCGACGCCGTAATCAGCGCGGTAAACGCCTCCGAGGTGTTCGCTAGGTTGATGGAAATGGGAAGTCCAGAGCAGGTCCGCCAGGACTTCGCCGTGCTCCGCCTGGAGGTCGTGCCCTTCGACATGCAACAGGCCATCGACACAGCAGAACTAAGGGCCCCCACCAAGGCCGCGGGTCTATCGCTGGGGGACAGAGCCTGCCTGGGACTGGCTCGCTCGCTGGGCCTCCCCGCGTTTACAGCGGACAGAAACTGGGCTCGTGCCGACCTCGGCGTCGAGGTCCGGCTGATCCGCTGAACGAGAGGCCCGCCCTAAGGTGGGCCTCTCGTTCAGCTTTGAAGATGGCTACCGCGCCTGAACCACTAACGGCGCCTCCGCGGAAGGCCGTGCGTCCTGCTGGTAGACCCCCTCCGGCATGTCGAACTTCACCCCCACCTTGTCGAGCCGCTCTTTGTAGTAGTTCCGGATGTGGGGGTCCTCTTCGTAGTAGAGGATCGTCCTACCGCCCTCGTGGATGCCGTAGATGTTCCCAGCCTTCTGCTCCTCTTCATCCCCTTCTTCAGCCAACCCGGTCCAGCGTCCCGAGGGGCCGCCCCAATAGTTGATGACCCGGAGCGGCTCCGCCCCCGCGCTGAAGTGCTGGTGGAACCAGTTTCCACCGCCCGGCGCAGCCGCGACGCAGCCTCCGGCGATGTACTCCTGGACCCGGACCTGGTCGCCCTTCCCGTTCTCCCACGGATGCGGGCCCAGCTCGACCCGCCAGTTGTAGCTGTAACCACTCCCCCGCAGACACACCAGCACCGCCCCGGCCGCGTGGTAGTGGGCCTTGGAGTAGCGCCCGCTGGGGTACTGCGCGATGAACCCGCCGGTGCTCGCCTCCCGAGCGAACCCGGAGTAGTACGGCTGGATCCTCCGATAACCGGGCGCCCGCTGGTTGTCCAGCGGCAGCTCGCAGTTGACGATGTCCGGGAAGTAGTTCGCACTCAGGGCAGCTCGCCCGCGGACCACGTCCATCTCCAGGTCTTCCCTCGCCTTGAAGAAGTCTTCGGTGATCTCGTAGCGGTCCGAGAACTCGTACGGGTTCTCGAAGATCCCCTGCCGGCTCTGGTACATGTTCATGGCCGGCGGCGCGTTGTTTGCCGCCAGCAGGAGGGCTGGCGCTGAGGCCGCGTTCACGTGCCGGTGGTAGGCGTTGATGGGGCACATGAACAGGCTGCCGGGCTGCCACTCGAAGGTGAACTTCTTGCCCCCCTCACGCCAGATCTCCGTCGATCCCCGTCCCTCGATGACGAGAAAGAACTCGTCGTACATGTGCTTTTCCGGGTTCACCGCCCCCCGGGCCGGGACCTCCAGCAGGAACATCCCCTTGCCGCCGCCGTCGACGCCGTCCAGGTGCAGGAACGCGCCCCGGCCGCCCAGTCGCTTCCAGGGCCCAAGGCCCGCCTGCCGCGTGTCGTACACCCCGATGCCTTTTACGATGGGGACTCCTTCCTCCTCCATGAACCGCTCGTAGGGGCTCTGGGGCCTCCGGTAGCGGTGGAATCCCGCGGGCTCGTCGCCCGTCGGCGCCGTGAACTGCGGTTTGCTGGTCATGTGCCCTCCTGCGGTCTTGGACCGTCTTCTGCTTCAGCCTGCTGCTTTCAGCCTTCGGTCGGCTGTTCTCTCCCTGCTCGACTGGCAGCCGCCGCCCGCTTTGGACCTTAGGACTTTGGACGTTGGGCCTACTTGTCCAGCCACGCGAACGCCTCTCCTGTGCGGTTGCCGAAGTGGGGTGCGAAGTTCTTCATGTGGGGATGCAGCAGGTCCCACTTGGGCGGGTAAATCAGCTCGATGCCCCAGGCCTGGTCAACGATGCGCTTCGCGGCTTCTCGCAGGATCTCGCGCCGCTTCTCTGGATTGGGCTCCCGACGCTGGGCCACCAGCAGCTTGTCCAGTTCGGAGTCCTTTGCCTTCGACCAGTTGCCCGAGGACGTGCTGTGATAGGGGCCATAGAGCATCGAGTCGATGTCGGCCTCCAGCCCACCGAGGCCAACGCCCGAGTCCAAGTCGTAGTCCCCGCTGTATTTCTTCTGCCGCTGCGTCACCTTGTCCATGGGGTCAAAGGTCACGTTGAATCCGGCCCGCTTTAGTTGCGCCTGTATCAGTTGGAACCAGGTGAGGTTGGCGCGGGCTTCATCGTTCAAGATTGGCCAGTCCAGATTCACGCCCCCGGCGAGGCCAGCCTCAGCCATGAGCTTCTTGGCAGCCTCGACGTCCTGCCTCTGCAGCTGTTTCGCCTCGGCCTCGGTAAAGAGGTCAGCCATCGCGCCTGGCACCGCCCATATCCCCTGCCCTCCCGCGACCACCTTGTTGATCTCATCCCGGTCGATGGCGAGGGCGGCCGCCCGACGCACCCGGACGTCGGTGAAGGGTCCGCCCTTGGCGTTGGAGAGGTAGAGGTGGTAACCCCTGGGCTGGACGTACTTGAACTCCACGGCCTGCGGATTATTCTTGCGGACGTCCTGGTAATCGCCGAAGGCCAGGTTGTACACGTAGTCCAGTTGCTTCGTCTGGAAGGCGGCTTTCATCGTGGACTCGTCGGGGAGGATGAGCCACCGGATCTCGTCCAGGTAGGGCTTTCCTGCCTCCCAGTAGGTGGGATTCTTCTTCCACACCCAACGGGTGCCCTTCTGGCTGGTCGCTGCGTCCAATTGGAACGGCCCGCTACCCGCAATGATGTCCTTCAAGTGGCCGTCTTGCTCATAGATTTCCCGAGGGACCACGGGATTCCAGTCCGAGGCCATGTAGTTCAAGAAGGGGACGAAGGGCTCCTTGAAGCGGACAACTGCCGTGTACTTGTCCGGGGTATCCACTCCTTCTAGACCCTCGTACATATAGTCGAACTGCCCCTTTGGCAGCTTTACGTCCTTAAACTGGCCTGTCCTGGTCCAGTATTCGATGCTCCACTTGACGTCCGCGGACGTGAGCTCCCGCCCGTTGACGGGCGGGACATTGGCGAACTTGACCCCGCTGCGGAGGTGGAAGGTAAACACCTTCCCGTCCTGGGATGGTTCCCAGCGATCAGCCAGCTCCGGTCTCACGACCATCTCGGCGTACTTCACTTCAGGGGGGCTCTTGAAACCCAGCAGGCTGTTGTAGGCGTACCCTATGCCGCTATCGTTCGGCGAAGATTTGCCGGCATAGCTCATGTCCCAATCGTAGGGGTTCTCCGACTGTCGCATGTTGAGCTGCCCACCGATTCGAGAAGTTCCATCGGACCGGCCACTATCGGGACGGGGCGCCTGGGCCGCCGGTGCGCACGCCAGGAGCGCGGGAATCACTACAGTGACAACCAACGCAAGACCCTTGGGATGCATCGATTCCTCCTTTGTCTGCTCGTGCCGTCGCGCAAGTGTACTATGAACCCGCTCACTCTTTCACCAGGGGTCAGGCGATGAAAACAACCACACGGCTCCGCGACCTGCTGTCCCGGCCGGGCATCCTAGTGGCGCCCTTCACCTACGACCCCTTCACGGCGAAGATCGCAGAGAGCGTTGGCTTCGAGGTGGTGTACATGTCTGGGTTCGGCACCGCCATGTCTCGTGGGTTCCCGGACGTCGGGTTGTTGACGGCGACAGAGATGCTCCAGAACGCGGGGGCGATAGCCCGGGCGATCTCGGTGCCCCTCATCGCCGATGCAGATACGGGTTACGGCAACGCTCTCAACGTCTGGCGGACGGTGCGGGACTACGAGGCCGCAGGGGTGGCTGGCCTGCACCTCGAGGACCAGGTCTTCCCCAAGAAGTGCGGGTTTTTCCAGGGCAAGGACGTGGTGCCGCTGGAAGAGCATGTCCAGAAAGTGCGGGCGGCGGTGGACGCCCGGACCGATCCTGACTTCGTGATCATCGCCCGCAGCGATGCCCTGGTGGTGGAGGGTTGGGAGGGGACCGCCCGGCGCTGCCGGGCCTACCGGGACGCCGGAGCGGACCTCATCTTCGTGGATGGGATCGACAGTGTGGAGCACGCGGAGGCGTACCGCCGCTCGCTGCCCGATGTGCCCCTGTTGCTGAACTCCGATCTCTTGCCCGTGGCAGAGGCCGAGAAGCGTGGTTTCAAGGTGCTGCTCCACCGGGGACCGATGTTCTTCATCCTGGAGGCGGTGCGTGATCAGATGCGTCGGCTCAAGGAGGACGGCGACCTCCCCGCGTCCCGGGAACACAGTCCCCGCTGGCGAGGGGAGATCGCAGATCTCTTGGGCCTGGACAAGGTCTATGAGATGGAGGCGAGGTACCGTGTAGAATCAGATCCGTGATCCCCCAGGTCGTGTCCGCCAAGAGCTACGGCGGCTTCTGCAAGATGGACTTCCACGTCCATACGCCAGTTTCCCGCTGTTACGAGGACAACATGTACCCGGAGCTGGGCTTGAACACCCAGCCGGAGGACATTGTGCGGGCTGCCGTGGAGTCCGGCCTTCAGGCCATGGTGATCAGCGACCACAATGCCGTGGCCAGTATCGATCCCATCCGTGCCCTCGCCCAGGAAGCGGGCCTCGTGATCTTCCCGGGCATGGAGCTGACGACTCAGGGAGGTCACCTCCTCGCCCTCTTCGAGCCGGACACCACCGTCGAGTACATGAAGCAGCTGCTCGACCTCCTGGAGTTCCCAGAGGCTGAGTGGGGCAACCCCACGTATTCGACTCAGTTGTGGCTGGACGAGGCCGCGGGCCGGGTCGATGGGCTTGGCGGGCTGGCCATCGCGGCCCACATCGACCGGGAGCCGCGCGGCTTCGTGGCGGGACAGTTCGACCGCGCCGTCAAGGTCCGCATCCACGGCAGCGACTACCTCTCCGGGCTGGAGATCACGGATCCGCGAGACAAGCTCAAGTGGGAGGGGGGAGAAATGCGGAGCTTCGTGAAGCCGTACCCAGTGGTGCAGGGCTCCGACGCCCACGCGCCCAGAGAGGTCGGCCGCCGCCCGACGTTTCTGTATATGCCCGAACTGACCCTGGCCGGCATGCGCAAAGCCTTCGAGTATTCCCGTGACTTCGTCCGGTTCCCCGCAGAGCTGGAGAACGAGCTCGGGAGCGGGTAGGGGAGTTTTTCGGAAAGATCGGGCGTCTCACCACCTAACCCA